>CAVDEO010000006.1:0-40633 GCA_963607915.1 bacterium | reverse complement strand
GGATTGCAAAGGTACGCCTTTTTTCTGAACCTGCAAATTTTTCGCAAACTTTTTTTCGAATTTTGAAATCGTGCAGGCCAATATGGAAAAGTGTAGTTTTTACTTGCAAAATTATATGGAAAAGTGTAGTTTTGCGAGACAGAATTATGTAGAAAAGTGCTAACACCATGTTATTCAGAAAAATAGAAAAAGAACTTGAAGAGCATCTCCGGTCAGAAGACGACAGAATAATGATTTTGGAAGGTGCGCGGCAGACAGGGAAATCTTTCATAATCAGAGAGGTGGGAAACAGGTTGTTCGACAACTTCATTGAAATAAATTTTGTGAGGGATGACGAAGGGCCGCAAATGTTCAAGGAAATCGGGACAACGGAAGAATTCTATTTCACGCTGAGTTCAGCATACGGAGAAAAACTTGACGGATATGAAAACACCCTGATATTTCTCGATGAAATCCAGCACTACCCGCAGTATCTCACTCTGCTAAAGTTTTTCCGTGAAGACCGCCGTTTCCGTTTTATCTCAAGCGGGAGTCTGCTCGGAATCACTTTGCGGGGAACCACCTCGATACCGGTAGGCAGCATAATTCGGAAAAATATGTACCAGCTTGATTTCGAAGAGTTTCTCATCGCCAACGGATTCGGGCGGGAGGCGTTGGACACGCTGCGCACAAAACTCTCGGATAGAGAGAGCCTCAACGAACCTCTCCACAACCGCATAATGGATCTGTTCCGGCGTTATCTTCTTGTCGGCGGGCTGCCGGCTGCGGTCAACGAATACCTCGCCTCGCATAATATCGTGAAAGTCAGAGAAATTCAAGAAAATATCCGCAGTCTTTATGAGGCCGATGCGACAAAATACGAAAAGGACAGCAACAGGACACTTCTAATCAGAAGAATCTACAATATGATTCCGTCCCGGCTTGAAAACACGAAAAAGCGCATAGTCGTCAAGGAGATACGGGATAAGGTCGGCGACAGGTACGACAACTATCGGGAAGAGTTCGAGTATCTCATATCTTCGGGTACGGCCCTTGAGGTGAGCGCCATCTCAAACCCGAAATACCCCCTGGCAGAATCCGCCCAGAAGAACCTCATGAAACTCTATCTCAACGATGTAGGGCTGCTCACGCTGCTGCTCTACAAGAACAACATCCGTCCGGTCATCGCAGACGAGGACAGCGTCAATCTCGGTTCCGTCTATGAAAGTGTTGTCGCGCAGGAACTCAAGGCTCACGGGCACAAGCTCTTCTACTACGACAACAAACAGCGCGGAGAGGTGGATTTTCTGATTGACGACTACTCCAGTACGACGATTCTGCCAATCGAGGTCAAGTCAGGCAAAGACTACACAAGGCACAGCGCCTTGAATAACCTGCTTAAAGTCAAGGACTACAACATCGCCTCAGGCCTCGTCCTGTCCAATTCGAGGGAAATCAAGGTCAGCGGCGGAGTGACATATATGCCTGTCTATTATGTCATGTTCCTCAATGCCGATGAGGCGGAGGAGATTTACTTTTAGCGGGCGGTTTCCCGATGCGGTGTCAGAGGAATCTGATTTTCGCGGAAATCTTCGTAATTTCTCATCTTATTATGCCCGATACCTCTCTATCCGGCAGGTATGGGTCTTGGTCTCCCTGTCGTAGTTGATGCCGACGAGGAGCAGGTTGTCCTTGTATTCAGCGACACCTTCCGGGTAGTTCTTCTCCTTGATTTGTCTGATGGCGGAGTCCGCGTCCCTGCGGCATTTCAACTCGATGACCAGTGCCGGGCTGTCGACATTCTTGCGCGGAATCATCACCAGGTCGGCGAAACCTTTCCCCGAAGGGAGTTCCCTGTGGATGGTATATTTGTCACGGGCATAATAATAGGCAATTCCGAGCACGCAGGAGAGGGAGTTCTCATCGTTGTAGCTCAAGATGCTCGTATTTTCATCGTGTGCCCTGTCTATGCTGTGAGCCACAGCCTCTTCGTCGCAGTCGAGGGTCGACTGGAGAAGCTGTCTGGAGGCGTTCAGAGACTTCATCACATAATCCCACTCATTCGCTTTAACCGCGTTCACCATCTCTCCCGCGACCTCCAAATTTGGAATGCGGCACTCGCCGTTCACCCAATCGTAAGACAGATACCCCAGATGAATCAGCACGGTCAGGACATCGTCCCTGTTCCTGACCACGGACATATCGTTAGCGAAACCCGTGGGATCCACTGCGGAACTCCCTCCGGCCAACATCCGGATGATGTCATCCTTCAGCCCGCCGAAATTCATATTGATATATTTCGCCACGGACTCGAAAGAACCGGTGGAAGCCCAGAAACTGCGGCAGCGCCCCGAGGCGATGGCCCGCATTACGGAATTCGGGTTGAACATCGATTGTTCATCGCCAATCTGATATCCGTCATACCACTTTTCAAGTTCGTCAAAGTCCATTTCATACTTTGCCGAAAGATTTTTGACTTCTTCTCTCGTAAAACCGAAGAATGGCGCCATATTCACCGGCTCCACCATAGAATACTCTATGAAGTTGTTCAGCGACGACTGCGTGCTGTATTTCTTTATGGGCAGAATGCCGGTCATATAAACCCCGGCGAACACCTGAGAGGAAAGTCCGCCTTTGAACATACGGCGCAGCCAGTTGACATACTCGTCCATAACTGCCGTCCCGGCTTTGAATTCCCTGCATATCGCATCCCACTCGTCGATGATGAATATGAACGGTTGCCTTGTTTCACCGACAACGCGGATGAGATATTCCATCAAATCGTCCCCGTCCCGCGGAGGGATTTCGGGATAAACGCCCCGGATGTCCCCTCTCAGATCCTCATCCATCCGCCGGACTATCGTCTCGTCCCTGAACCGTGTCACGAAATCGCTCAAGTCCAGATATATGACCGGGTACTTGTTCAAATGCCTTTCAAAGGTCGGATTCTCCGCTATCGCCAAATCCTCGAACAGACTCCGCGAATCGCACCATTTGTCATAGTAGGCATAAAGCATCTTGGCGGCCATCGACTTCCCGAAACGGCGGCAACGCGTCACGCAGCTGAACCTCGCCTCGCTGAACAAAGTCTTGTTCACCACGGCTATCAGCCCAGACTTGTCCACGTATTCACCGTTTCTCGCGGACTGGAACCCCGCGTTCCCCATATTGACGTATGTTCCCATAACCGTATCCCGTTATTCCCGACAAAGATAAGATTATTTTTCAAGGAATCATTTGTCATATCGCGGAGTGAAGACATTCACCTGCGCCGAGGACGAAGATTTGCAGGCCAATATGGAAATGTTTAGGTTTTATTTGCAAAATCATATGGAAAAGTGTAGGTTCGCGGGGAGTTTGAAAACATTGGACTATGATCATACTTGTTGCGACGGAGGATGAGCTGCGGCTCGCGAAAAGACATCTCGGGGATTACGGGATTGTGAAGACCGGTGTGGGTGCGGGAAATGTCATACGGGCCTGCTCGGAACTGCTGATGCGTGAGGGGATTCAGCGGGAAAGGATTGTGAATGTGGGGTTCTGCGGAAGCAACTCGATTCCCGTAGGCTCAGTGGTGAAGATTTCCAAGACCTGGCGGCTGATGGACAATGTCGTGGAGTTTGCGGACTGGAGGAACGGCCTTGAACTTGCGAAGGACGGCGTTCCGTGCTACACGAGCAACAGTTTCGTGCTCAAGACGGACATCGTGGAGCCTTGTGCATTCGATATGGAGCTGAACTATATTGCGGCCTTCCCCATTCCGCTTGTCGGGGCGGTGAAAATCGTGAGCGACAACCTCTGTCTCGACAAATATGAACACAGCATCCGCCATTCGGAGGACGAGACCTGGGCCGAGGTGAGGGCGATTGTCGGGGATATGTGTGAACCGGGGATATTAAAATGACAATATGAATATGGAATACGACGGCACGGATATGACTATATGAATATGGAATACGACGGCACGGATATGACTATATAAATATGGAATACGACGATGGGGATATGACTATATGAGATAAGGGATATACAATATTATGATGGATATGGAAAAGGATGTGAAAGTGGAGAGTTTCACCTTCGACCACAGGAAGGTGAAAGCGCCCTATGTGAGACGGTGCTGCGTTCTGGACGGTCCGCACGGGGACAAGGTTACGAAATTCGACCTGAGGTTCTGCCAGCCCAATGCGGAGGCCCTGGAGACGGCCGCGCTGCACGGGCTCGAACATCTGCTTGCGGAGAATCTGCGCAGACACTTTGACGGGGTGATTGACCTCAGCCCGATGGGCTGCCGGACAGGCTACTATGTGACCGCATGGGGTGAACGGGATGTGCGCGAGATGAGGGACGCGCTCGTCGCCGCTCTGAATGATGTCCTGGAGGCTACGGAGATTCCCGCCGCCAATGAAATCCAGTGCGGCAACTACAGAGACCTGTCTCTTGAAGGGGCGCAGGCGGCCGCCCGAAAGGTGCTCGCCGCCGGGTTCTCGCTCGACCCGTTTGCCGTGATAAAGTGAGCTTTGTCGTAATCAAGTGAACATAAAAAAAGATGTCTGCCAGGTTTTCTTGACAGACATCTTTCTTATGAAAGAAGCAGTCCTACATCATTCCGCCCATACCTGCGCCTGCTCCGGCTGCCGGAGCCTCTTTCTCAGGGATGTCGGCGATTGCACACTCCGTGGTGAGGAACATTCCGGCGACTGAAGCCGCATTCTCGAGAGCCACGCGGGCGACCTTGGTCGGGTCAATCACGCCGGCTTCGAACATATTCACATACTCCTCGGTGCGGGCGTTGAATCCGAAATCGCCCTTGCCTTCGCGAATCTTGTTGACAATCACGCTGCCCTCAAGACCGGCATTGGCTGCAATCTGACGGAGAGGCTCCTCGATTGCGGCAGCCACGATGTGGATACCGGTGGTCTCGTCCTCGTTGTCGCCCTTGAGGTTCTTAAGAGCCTCTGCGGCACGGATGTATGCGACTCCGCCGCCCGGCACGATGCCTTCCTCGACAGCCGCACGGGTTGCATTGAGCGCATCCTCGACACGGTCTTTCTTCTCCTTCATCTCCACCTCGGTGGTTGCGCCCACATAGAGGACAGCCACGCCGCCGGCGAGTTTTCCGAGACGTTCCTGAAGCTTCTCGCGGTCGTAGTCCGAAGTCGTCCCCTCAATCTGCTTGCGGATGAGGTTCGCACGCTCGGTGATTGCGTCCTTGTCGCCCTGACCGTTCACGATGGTCGTGTTCTCCTTGGTGATGACAATCTTCTCGGCGCGTCCGAGCATATCCGGAGTGCAGTTCTCAAGAGTGAATCCCCTTTCCTCTGACACCACGATGCCGCCCGTAAGGGTCGCGATGTCCTGAAGCATCTCCTTCCTCCTGTCGCCGAAGCCCGGAGCCTTCACTGCGGCAATCTTCAGAGTTCCGCGCAGACGGTTCACTACGAGAGTGGTGAGAGCCTCCCCGTCAACATCCTCGGCGATGATGAGGAGTGACTTGCCTTCCCTTGCAATCGGTTCGAGAATCGGGAGAAGATCCTTCATCGTCGAAATCTTCTTGTCTGTGATGAGGATGCGAGGGTCGTCAAGAACGGCCTCCATCTTGTCGCCGTTGGTCATAAAGTAAGGAGAGATATATCCCCTGTCGAACTGCATACCTTCGACAACCTTGACTTCGGTCTCTGTTCCCTTGGCTTCCTCGACGGTGATCACGCCGTCCTTCTTCACCTTGGACATCGCGTCGGCGATGAGTTTGCCGATGTAGCTGTCGTTGTTGGCTGAAATCGTTCCGACCTGCTCGATTTTGGCGAAGTTGTCGCCGACTTCCTGTGACTGTTTCTTCAGGCTCTCGACAACGGCTGCGACCGCCTTGTCGATACCCCTCTTCAAGTCCATAGGGTTGGCGCCCGCAGTGACGTTCTTCAGACCGACATTGATGATGGCCTGCGCGAGAACGGTCGCGGTGGTCGTGCCGTCGCCGGCCTGCTCGTTGGTCTTGGAAGCGACTTCCTTGACCATCTGCGCGCCCATATTGGCGAACCTGTCCTCGAGTTCGACTTCCTTTGCCACGGTGACACCGTCCTTTGTAACCTGAGGTGCACCGAATTTCTTGTCAATCACGACATTGCGGCCTTTCGGCCCGAGTGTGACCTTGACTGCGTTCGCAAGTGCGTCCGCGCCTTCCTTCATCTGTGCGCGGGCTTCGGTATTGAATTTAATTTCTTTTGCCATAATAAACGTTTTTTGCTTGTCTTTTTTGTCTATATCCGCTTTCTTATTGGTCACATACGCCCGGTATGCTCCCCTCTTCGAATGCGAATCTATCCTAAAAAATACTTCCCGGAAATTTCAGAGAAGTTTAGATGATTGCCAGAATGTCCGACTGCTTCATGATGAGGTATTTCTTGTCCTCGAAAGTGACCTCTGTCCCGGCGTATTTGCCGTAAAGGACGACATCTCCGACTTTGACCTCCATCTCCTCGTCTTTCTTGCCCGGGCCTGCCGCTACGACTGTCCCCTGCTGAGGTTTTTCTTTCGCCGTGTCAGGGATATAGAGTCCTGACGCCGTCTTGGTCTCGGCCTCTTTAGGCTCAACGACCACTCTGTCTGCCAATGGCTTAATCATAATTATAATATTTTAATGTTATACTTCATAATGCCCCGTTCCCGGAGCCGCCGGTGGGAAAGACAAACAAAATGCCACCGGCATCGGACTGACAATTTGTCACAGCGGCAGCAAAATTTTCATTCTCCGTTTGGCAATTTGACCGATTTTCGTTTGGCAATTTGGCTGATTTTCGTTTGGCAATTTGGCCGATTTTCGTTTGGCAATTTGGCGGCACACTGAAAAGTCGCACACCATTCTCAAAAATCGTGACCTCCGCCGACACCCGCCCGCGAATATGCTGCGACACGCATAAAATCAGGTTTGGCGGGTCAGACCGGATTTTGTCATAAACTGCTCTGAAAGTGTCAGAGGAGATTGTCAGCGCATAGTACTTTTGTGCAAAATCGCATAAAAGCACTAAAGCTTATGTCAAAACGAATCTTTACCAAATCGGCGGCATCGCTCATAATGGCGGTGTCACTGTTCCTGTGCGGAAACGCCTCAGCGGCGGCCGCTCCGGGAATCATCAAGGGTCAGGTGACCGACGCTTCGGGACAGGCTCTCGCAGGCGTGGTCGTTGCGGTGCAGGGTGACATCTCCACCGGCACACAGACTGACGACAACGGCAACTACACCATCAACGTGAAGGACGGGAGCAAGGCTCTCGAATTCTCTTGTATGGGCTTCGTCACTGCGGTCGAGAACATCGGCGGCAGGGCTCTCATCAATGTCATCCTCGCCGAGGACAACAAAATCCTCGACGAAGTGGTGGTGGTCGGCTACGGCACGCAGAAGAAAGTGAACCTCACCGGCTCCGTGACGGCCATCGACTTCGCAAGCACAGCCGAGAAGCGCACAATCATCAGCACCTCCGCGGCACTCGCCGGACTCGCTCCCGGTATGCAGGTCACCCAGAGTTCCGGACAGCCGGGCAGCGACGCTGCGACCATCCGCATCAGGGGAAACGGCTCTTTCACAAGCTCCTCAAACTCCCCTCTCGTCCTGGTGGACGGAGTGGAATGGAGTATGGACAACGTCAACCCTAACGACATCGCCTCCATCTCCGTGCTGAAGGACGCGGCTTCGACCGCAATCTACGGAACGAGGGCCGCGAACGGAGTCATCCTCATCACCACCAAATCAGGTTCCGAGGGCAAGCCTCAGATCAGCTACTCCTACAAGGGGATATTCCAGATGCCTTACAGCGATCTCCATTTCGTTTCGGACTATGCGCAGCATATGGAACTCATCAACGAGGCCTGCGAGAATATGGGCAAACCTCATCAGTTCTCACAGAGCAACATCGACCTCTGGAGGGAGAAGGCTCTCGATCCGAACGGACTGACCGAAAACGGGGTTCCGAACTATGCCGCCTATCCTAACACGGATTGGTTCTCGGAGATTTTCCAGACGGGCTACACCCAGGAACATAATGTGAACATATCCGGAGGCACGAAGAAGGTCAGCTACCTCGTTTCGGCCGGCTACCTCGACAACCAGGGAGTCATGGGCCGCTTCGGCATAGACTCGTCCACCCAGAAATTCAATTTCAGAACCAACCTCCAGGCAGAAGTGACCGACTGGTTCACCGTGGGCACGAGGATATTCGGACAGAGGCAGAACTATGGTCTCGCCAACGTCAGCAACGCGTTCAACTCGCTCTACCAGACCACCCCGGGCGTATATCCGGGAGACGTGAACTACTGGGGCATCCCGGCGCTCAACGCCGAGGAGTCATCCAACGCCAACAACATATTCAGGCAGATGTACGGCAACGGCGGTTACAATGTCACAACCCGTCTCAACGGGACTATGTTCGCGCACATCCGCCCGTACAAAGGCGTCAGCATCGAGGGGACGGTGAACTACTCGCCTTCCTTCGGCGAATCGCACACCTATTCGAGAGAGAACGGGATGTGGGACTACACCACGAACACGCGCTACTCCACCTCTTCCCTCGAGAATGCCGGAGCGACCAACAGGACATCGAGGAACTACTACCTCTCATCCGAGCTGCTCGCCCGCTACAACGGAACTTTCGGCGACCACGACTTCGGAGTCCTCGTCGGATATTCCAACATGGAGTACCGCACCTGGGGCTGGGGCGTCGGCAAGCAGGGCGCGACCGACTGGTCCCTCAACGAACTGAGCACCTACGAGACTCTCCTCAGCTCCTCCAACTCCGCGAAGGCGGGCTGGGGTCTCCAGTCATTCTTCGGAAGGGTGAACTACTCCTACCTCGATCGCTACCTCTTCGAGGCCAACTTCAGGGCGGACGGTTCCTCACGCTTCGGAAGCAACAGCCGCTACGGCTTCTTCCCATCATTCTCCGCAGGCTGGAAAATCCACGAAGAGAACTGGATGGCCGGGACGAAGAACTGGCTCTCCAACCTCAAGCTCAGAGCGTCCTGGGGACAGACCGGAAACAATCAGGGAATCGGAAACTACGCCTGGCAGGCAGTCTATGCCACTGAAAACGTGGTCATAGAGGGCAAGCCTACAAAGGGTCTCTACATCTCATCCCTGAGCAACGCGGACCTCAAGTGGGAGACCACGACCACCACCGACATCGGCATCGACTTCGGAGCCTTCAACAACCGCCTCACCGCCGACATAGACTGGTATCTGAAGAACACCACCGACATCCTCTACACCCCGTCCATCTATATGACTATGGGAGACGTGAGCGGAGTGCCTTCAAACCTCGGTTCAGTGATGAACACCGGCGTGGAGCTGGCTCTCGGATGGAAAGACAGCATAGGGAAGGACTTCAGCTGGTTCGCCAACGTCAATTTCGCCTTCAACAAGAACAAGGTCACCAAGTTCAAGGGCGACCTCGTGAAGGAATGGGTTGACGGGGTCTACTCCAACAACCTCGCCGACGTGAGCGCAAGCTGGGGCAGCGGCAAGCTTTGCGAGGGACACCCTCTCGGCGAGCACTACCTCCGCAGCGTCTACCGTGGCACCGGAAAGGGATATACCGGAGGTGAAGTCGACCCTAATGCCGGCCCTGTGGACGGAATGATCCGCACCGAGACCGATGCCGCCTGGGTTCAGGCGATGCTCGAGGCCGGCTATATGTTCAACGGCGCGACATCCTTCAAGAAAGACCAGCTCTGGTACGGAGACCTGATCTATGCCGACACGGACGGGGACAAGAACTACGGCGATGACGACGATATGAACTTCAACGGCCACACCGACGTCCCTTCTTACAACCTCGGAATCAATCTCGGCTTCGCTTGGAAAGGATTCGACTTCTCGATGACATGGTCGGGAGCGTTCGACTTCTACATCATCTGGAACGCCGCCTACTACAACGGAAGCCAGATGAACAACGGCCACGGGCTTCTCCAGAGGATTGCCGACAACCACTATTTCTACGATCCGACCAACCCGGCGGACAGCAGGACGAACATCAGCGGCTCCTATCCGCGACTCACCTACGAGAACTCGCTCAGCAACCGTCTCGCAAGCGAATTCTACGAGTACAAGGGCGACTACCTCAAGCTGAAGAACGTGCAGCTCGGCTACACCCTGCCGGAAAAGCTTTCCAAGAAGTTCTTCGTCCAGCAGCTCCGCTTCTTCGTCTCTGGGGACAATCTCGCGACCTTCACCTCCTACCCGGGACTCGACCCGGAAAAGGGCAACGTAATCGGCTATCCGCTTATGCGTCAGGTGACTCTCGGAGCACAGATAACTTTCTAAACTTCACTCGGAAATGAAAAGAATTGCATATATATTGATAATCGCGGCTGCGGCGGCGGCCTCTGCGGGATGTCAGGACTTGCTCAACACCTCTCCGACGGATCAGATTTCGAGCGGGAATATGTGGACGACTCCGGATTTGGCTCTCAAGGGGATGAACGGCCTGTACGAAACTTTCTACAACCGCAAACAGAGCAAAGGCACCCAGGTCCGCTGGGAGAATCTGGACGGTCTGAACAAATACGGCATCGAGGGTCTGGGGTTCTGTTCGGACTATTACGCCAACAACTACCCGCTCGCCCTGCTTTCAAACGAACAGAAGCAGGCGGGCGACGTCCAGATAAACCACGACTGGAGATTCTGCTACACCATCGTCCACTCCGCGAACGACGCTATCGCCAATCTCAACAAAGCCGGGCTGGACAACGAAACCTACGAGAGATACATCTGCGAGGCCAAGTTCCTCCGTGCCTGGGCCTACTCACGTCTGAACCGCTTCTGGTGGGGAGTCCCGATCTACACCGAACCGGTCACGAACGAGAAGTGCAACAAGACGCAGGACACCGCCTACAATGTCTGGAATCTCGTCCTTGATGATCTCAACTACTGCATAGACAATCCGAACTTCCCGGACAACACGCTCGTCAACCACAAGGGACGGCCATCCAAGGCTGCGGCATACGCACTGAGGGGTATGGCCTATATGTGGATGGCGGCAAAGGACGAGGACGCAAAGCAGAGGCCTGACGGAGACGCTGCTGCCGCCCTCTACTACGAAAATGCTGAAAAGGACTTCGCCAAGGTGGGCGAGCTCGGACACTCACTCTTCTCCGGCAGCTACATCGACCTGTTCAGTCCGGAAAACGAGCAAGACCCGGAGATGATTTTCACAATCCAGTACGATGCCGAGCAGGGCTATCGCGACAACATCCAGCAGGCCCTCGGAGCGCGCGACACTTACGGCGGCTGGACCGAGGTCAAGCCGTCCGCAGACTGGGTGGACTATTTCCAGAACGCCGACGGGACCAAGTTCGACTGGAGCCAGGTTCCGGGACTTGAAGACTGGAACTCACTCACCGCGAAACAGAGGGCGGTGTTCTTCTGCCGCGACGGTCTCAACACAGCCACGCTCGCGACCCAGAAGAAGAATGCGGTGGCAATCATCGGCGAAACCACCTTCGACACATACTACAAGAACGAGGGCAACGAAGCCCGCATCAAGGCGGCCTACGACAACCGCGACCCGCGCCTCAAACAGAGTGTGGTAACCCCGTATGAACCGGTGGACTGCTACGCGAACGGCTCGAACGGCAACGAGGAGATGATCGGCAAGCAGCTCAGGTGGCCGCTCTTCGAGCAGGGCACGAACGGAGGGGACTTCTGGCTCGACAAGAGATCTTCGGCGTTCTACTGCTACAGGAAATATGTCCGTTTCCACAAGGGCGAACTCGTGGAGAGAGACCAGTGCTACACCGACTTCCCTCTCATCCGCTACACCGACGTCTATCTCCAGAGAGCCGAGGCTCTCATCGAGCTCAACCGCTTCAACGAGGCCAAGGTCATCATCGACCAGGTGAGAAGCCGTGCCGGAATGCCGGGAATCACGGTGGGGAATCTCGCCGCGATGCGCGAGGCGGTGCGCTACGAAAGGAGAATCGAACTCGCGGTGGAGGCTCTGAACTACTTCGACGAAATCCGCTGGGGGACCTACAGGGAGACCAAATTCCAGGGCAAGGATATCCACGGCGGACAGTCCTGGTGGGGTGACGACAGCGTCGAATATCCTTGGTACTATCAGGAGTGGTTCTGGCCTTGGGCGGCGCCTAAGGGAGAGTATCAGATGAACCCTGCCATAGTTCAGAGACCGAATTGGATCTATTAACTAATAACACTTTATAATATTTATGAAAAAGTATCTTATCATAGCGGCTTCGGCGCTTGCTCTGCTTTGCGGATGCGGCAAGACGGACGGAAACGGCAGTGACAACGGGGGCGGAGAGGAAGCCACCCCGGTGGTGAAACTCGAAGTCACCGACCTCAAGGACAACTGCGCAACCATCAAGGCGAGCCTCACGGAGGGACAGTTCTACGGCGGTCAGATCATTCTCGCGGAGAAGACGTCCGGCATCGAAATCGACTATACGAATGAAATAAAACTCATCCAGTATGTCCGCGCCAACGGAAAGACGATGGACAAGATGCCTTACGAGACCACGGTCAGCAATCTGACTTTCGAGAAGGACTACCTCACCGCAGTCATAGTCTTCGACCAGAACGGAAGAGCCGTCAGCAGCAAATACGAGGTGTGGACGGCCGAAGGCACTCCGGACGGCATCTCCAACGACAACTCCGCCGGAGAACTTGACAACAACGACATCAACTGAAAGGAGGAAAATCAATGAAAAAGACGATATACATCGCAGCGGCGCTGCTTCTCACCCTTGCTGCGGGCTGCCAGAAAGAGACTCTCGACGAAAGCGTCAAGGGGAAGACAGTGAGATACACCTTCTGCGGCGAGACCACGGCATCGACGAAAATCAGCATCGGAGAAAAGACCGGCGACAAGTGGCCGGTTCTCTGGTCGGCGGGAGACAAGCTCGGCATAATCTCGACCAAATCAGAAACCTTCGCAAACAAATACGCCAATCTCATTCAGGAGAGTGCTGGCAAGACGAGCGGAGTCTTCATCCTCGAGGACGAGGTCGAGGTGACGGAAGACACTCCTGTCGTTCTCTACTACCCTTACAGCGAGCTCACCACCCAAAGCGAGGACAAGATCAGCTCCTATGTCCCTGTGGAACAGAAGCAGAGCAAGCCGAACGACAGCGGAAACCTCTCGAAATACGCCTTCGCCTATGACACGCAGACAATAAAGGCCGCAGGCGAGGACGGCATCCAGCCGCCTGTCAGCTTCGCCCTCAATCACGGCACGGCATATCTGAAGCTGGTCATCTCCAGCAGCGAATACTCGTCCCTCAAGCTTATGGGAGCATCCATCTACAGCGAGGATGCGACATTCACCGGGGACATCAGCATAGATTTGGCCACCGGCGAGCCGACGATCGAGAACGGCAAGAGCTGCGCCGTGGTGACTGTTGAGAACCCTGAGACTCTCTCATCCGCACAGGAACTCTATCTCGCGGTGCTCCCGCAGGATCTCAGCGGAAAGGACGTCTATGTTTCGGTTTCTATGAGCGACGGAAAGAAGAACGTCACAATCCCCCGCAAGATCGCAGTCGGGAAGATTCTCGCCAACGCCGTGAACACAATCAGGATCGAGAACGTCGCCGCATCTGACAACACCTTCCCTTGGTATCAGATTGAGGAGACCCGCTACCTCGCCGAGGGCTATGCCTACGGTCCGAGCAATATGTATATGGTCACGCATTCAACGGAGACCGCAGCCGAATTTACCGTGGACCTGAAGGCAAGGGGATATTTCGTCGGTTGCGAAGAGCCTGCATACCTCAAAATCATTTATGCCCACAATCTGAACAACACAAACTATCCGATTCAGATCAACGGGAAGAGGAATAATCCGGCTACAACGGAGGACTATGAAGAATATGTCCCGTTGAATGCAGGCTATACGGCCGTCATCAAGGCCAGCCACAGCGGCGGTTATACAGGATATGTGGCTAAAATAGGAGTCTGCAACGCGGACAAGGAGTATATCTGGGCGTTCCACGTCTGGACTCTCGATTCAAACGACACGATTCAGGAGCAGCAGTTCACCTGCGGAGCGACCGTTATGGACAGGCAGCTCGGAAACTCCTACCTCAACTACTACGAACTTCAGGGTCAGGACCCGAAGAAATATGACAAATGGCACGACTGCGGCCTCTACTATCAGTGGGGACGGCCTACCGGTTACAGTTGGGGATCACATACAATGCCTGCAACTGACAGAACACCTTCAAGCGTCACCGAGATCAAGGAGGGCGCAAGGACTCCGGACAAGTTCTATTACTATGATAAAGATGCGAACGCCGGACGCGACTGGTACATCGGCGCCCATAGAGGCGTGCATTCAGACCGCAAGGACGACCTCTGGGGCAATCCTAACAAGAGTACGGGAGAAGGATCGCCTGAAAGGGGGACCAAATCCGTGTTCGACCCTTGTCCGCAAGGCTGGATGGTCTGCAGCCCCGATGTCCTGAAAGAAGTGTACAGCGGCAAGAATGGCGAGTTCGAGATTTCAGGCAATAGATATTATGTCATCTATAATATCGGCACAGTCGAGACAAGCTGGGGCTTCAACTCATTCAAGTGGGGCGGGACTGCCGGCAACGCCGACCAGTGGAAATCCTTCGGATACTGGTCGAATTCACCTGTCGGCAATGCCGAAAGCACGTCCGAGTACGCCTGCGCGCTCACCTGGCACAAGGAAGCCTGGGGACAGGAGGCAGCAAGAGCCGACGCGCTGTCAGTACGCTGTATGAAAGATGTGGACAACCGTTAACCCGTCAATGTCCATTTTGGCTTAGTAATCCTTACGCTTACTTACAGATGATTTCTCCGTCCCGGCAGACCGGAACTTCGGAACTGCCGGGACGTTTTTTCAACCGGGAAGGAATATTAAACCGGGAAGGAATATTAAAGACTAAAGATTATGCACACACGGATCTTAAAAACGATAGCGGCTGCGGGGATGATTCTCTCGCTCGCCGTCGGCTGCACCAAAAACGAAAAGACCTGGTCGCCTGCCGACGGAAAAGGCAGCGGCGGCGATGACAGCGGGAAGAAAGAGGAAACCGTAGCCGACTATAGCAAGCTCACCGCAGCCAACCATCCGAGGGTCATATTCACCAAGGACTCGGAGGCTTCGGTCAAACTCAAAGTCGGAGCCGGTTCGGACAAGAACGTCACCCAGCTTCACAACCTGCTTATAGCCAAGGCGAACGAAGCCGTGGGCAAGGCTGATCTTGTCTATAAGATTGAAGGCAAGAGGCTGCTTGCGGTCTCCACTGCCGCCGCAGAACGCATCATCCCCTGCGCCTACGCCTACAGGATGACAGGCGAGGCGAAATATCTCCAGCAGGCGGAGAATGACATCAACACCGTCTGCGCCTTCAAGGACTGGAACGCTTCCCAGCACTTCCTCGACACCGGAGAGATGGCTCACGCGGTGGGCATAGGCTACGACTGGCTTTACAAAGACCTGAAAGAGGCGACCAAGACCGCAGCGGTGAAAGCCATTCAGGATTTCGCCTTCGACTACGCCCTCAACAAGAACCCGTGGTTCTACAGTTCGGTCTCCAACTGGAACCAGGTCTGCAACGGTGGGCTTGTGGTGGCGGCCCTCTCCATCTATGAAAACTGCCCGGAGACCGCAAGGGCCATCGTGGACAAGGCCGTCTCGACCAACGCGCCGGTGATGGAGGAGATCTACAATCCTGACGGCAACTACCCGGAGGGCTACGGCTATTGGGGCTACGGAACGGCCTTCGAATGCATTATGCTTTCGGCTATGGAGAGCTGCACCGGTTCGGACAACGGACTCGCCTCCTGCGAGGGCTTCCGCAAGACCGGCAAGTGGATTATGTTTATGGAGGGGATGAACCGTCTCGCATTCAACTACTGCGACAGCGCCGCGTCGAGCATCGCGATGCCGGCTCTTTGGTATCTCGCATACAAGTTCAACGACCCTTCGATGCTCTATGCCGAAAGCGTCAAGCTCACCGACGGGCGCTACAAGAGCGACGGCTACAAATACTTCCCTATGGCCATCGTCTATGCCGACAAGGTTTCCACCGGATCCATCACCGCTCCGTCCGACCATCTCTGGGTCGGCCACGGAATCAGCCCTGTGGGCATCGTGCGCGGGGACTGGAGTTTCGGCGAGAGCGACAAGTTCCTCGGAATCAAGGCGGGACGCTGCAACTTCAGCCACGGGCATATGGACGTGGGGTCCTTCGTCTATGACGCATACGGGGTGAGATGGTCGGCGGACCTCGGACTCCAGAGCTACGGCACCATCGAGAACTACAACTACGACAAGTCCAAATACCCGGGAGGCGCGTTCGGAAGCTATGCACAGGACGCCTTCCGCTGGGGAGTCTTCCGCTACAACAACTACAACCACAGCACCATCACCGTCAACGATGCCCTGCATCTCGTGACCGGCCGTGCCGACATTGACGAGACCATTGACGGGGACGGGCGCAGGGGATTCCGCTGCGACCTCACCTCCATCGTCTCCGACCAGTGCAAGGCGGCGGAGAGGACGGTCTGCATCGTGGACGACAGGGATCTGGAAGTCACGGACGTGATTGAGGCGAAGTACAACCTGCAGGCGCAGCTGCGCTGGACTATGGTCACGAAAGCCCAGCCTACCGTGGAGGAGGGCAGAATCGTCCTGCGCTCCGGAGACAAGACTATGTACCTGACAGTCACGGCGGAAAAGGGTACAAAAGTTGAGTACAAGACCTGGACCACCAAAGGCGAGGTCTGGGATGCGGACAATTCCGGCTACTACGAGGCTGGCTTCACCGCCAAGGTGACTTCCGGAAAGACCGAGACCTTCACCACCAGACTTTCGCCCGTGGAATGACGGCGACACGCCGCCCGGCGGCGCGATTGTGAATAATGAGACTATACTTGAATCCGAATGATGAAATTCAAAAATCCGATCATCCTTCTTGCGGCGACTGCGGCGGTTTTCCTGTCCGCAGCCCTGCCGTGCAGGGGGGCCGGCGACAACGAGGAGACCGGCATCGTTTACAGAGAGTACAAAAGACTGAAGGCGGACAAGCCTTTCAAGGTTGGCAAGGACTGGTTCCCGCTGCCGAAATACACCGACAGGGAAGGCTGGTCGGCACTGACGGAAGCTGATTCCGCAGCGATTGTGCGCAGGGCCGAGAGCTACCTCGACTACAAGTGGCAGACCATTCCGGCGACAGGCTATCTCGCCTTCGAGCGGACCGGCGACCGTCGCGCGATGGAAGATCCGCAGGGAGCGAACCGCGGGGCTCTCATCGCCCTGATGGCCGGTGAGCTCACCGAGGGCAGGGGCAGATTCATAGACCAGATCATCGACGGGGTGTGGCTCGCCACCGAGCAGACCTCCTGGGTGCTGTCCGCACATCAGGCCTCACAGCGCAGCGGACGCTCGCTCGCCGACGCGAGGGAGCATTTCATAGACCTCGGGGCCGGACGCTTCGGGGCGATACTCTCCCTCGCCCACCACTTCTTCAAAGACGAGTTCGACAAGGTCGATCCGTCCATAGCCTACGCGGTGGAACAGGCGGTGAAGAGGAACATACTCGACCCTTACCTCGACGTTATGGAACGCAAGGCCCAGTTCTGGCTCGGCTACTACACCGAAAACCTCAACAACTGGAATCCATGGTGCAACGCCGACGTGACTCTCTGCTTCCTGCTTATGGAGAAGGAGCAGTACCGGCTCGACGCGGCCCTGAGGCAGAGCGCCGAGTCGATTGACCGTTGGCTCGACAACATCCAGAAGGACGGAGGCTGCGAGGAGGGCCCTGGTTACTGGGATGCCGCAGCAGGCAAGTTCATCGACTACCTTCAGATACTCTACGATGCTTCCGACGGGGCGTTCGACCTCTTCGGCAACAGGAGAATCCGGAATATGGGAGAGTTCGTCTCCCGGGCCTTCATCGGGGACAATTATGTGACCAACTTCGCGGACGCGGGCGCGGTTGAAGCCGGCAGCGGCGAGACAATCTGGCGCTACGGCCGTGCCGTCGGAAGCAGCGAGCTGAAGAACTACGCGCTGTACCTGCGTGCTGACAGGGAGAAATGCAGATTCCGCTCCCCCGCCATCAACTACGGTGACTCCTACCGCTGCATACAGTGCCTGAGGTTCAACGGCGAGATGGGCCGCGAACTGGACTCGCTCCAGAGGAGGATTGATGCGGTTCCCCAGTCAGAAAAGGCGGCGGAGATGAACCGCATCCTTTCAGACCTGAGGAAAGACGTGCCCCGAGGCAGCGTATATCCCGATACGGAGGTGGCGTATATGCGCAACTCCTCCGACTGGTTCCTCGGAGTCAAGGGCGGATACAACGACGAGAGCCACAACCACAACGACATAGGGACCTGCATATTCTTCGTGCGTGAGATGCCGGTGCTCATCGACGCCGGCGTGGGGACCTACACCCGTGCGACTTTCAAGCCGGACGAGAGGTACAAGATCTGGTCTATGCGCTGCGAGTGGCACAATCTCCCCGTCATCAACGGTGTACCGCAGGAGTTCGGCCGGGAGTACCGCGCCAAGGACTTCCGCTGCGACACCGGCAAGGGCACGGCTTCCCTGGAACTTTCCGGAGCCTACCCGGAGGAAAGCGGCATAGTGTCCTGGAAGCGCAGCTACAGCCTTCCGATCAGCGGCGCTCCTTCCCTTAAGATTACCGACAGTTTCTCCCTCAAGGAGAGAAAAGCCGCCGACACGCTGAATTTTCTCGTCAAAGGAGAGGTCTATCTCCCGGGAGATGAGTATATTTGCACGGGCGGCAAGGCATACAGGGTCGCAGAAGGGGAACTGCTCATTGTCTGCGACAACTCGAAGCCTAAGAGGGCGGCCACTGAAAAGGCTGTCATCAGGATGGAGTTTCCGAAGGTGTTAAAGCCGTCGGTGACCGTCAGAGAGATGACTGACAGGCGTTTCATCTCCGTCTGGGGCGGAAGCCTCAGGAGGATAAGCCTCACGACCGGCCCGGACGCCCCCGCCAAAGGGAAATACACCGTCCGCCTCACCGAGGTGAGGTGAGGTGAGCCGGCTGGCCGGGCGGGCCCTGACGAAATATCACTTAAGACTTGAAAACTTACATACGCATATTGTTGCTTTTCGCGGCGGGAGCGGGGATGATTCTGTCCCCTCTCCCGCTGCGCTCTGAACCCCACAACAGGTTCAGAAGGTACGATGTGCGCAACGGCCTGTCCAACAGCACGGTGAAAGACATCCTTCAGGATCGCGACGGCTATATGTGGTTCGCGACCCGCGACGGTCTGAACAGGTTCGACGGCACGGGATTCAAGACTTTCTGCTCGTCCTCCGGAGGGAACTGTCTGAACATCGACGCAATCTGCCTGCATCCCATCGAGAACAAGATCTGGATCGGGAGTACGGACGGTCTCTATCTCTTCGACTGCGCGGACGGGAGCTGCCGCCGGGTGAATTTCGGAGACCGGGAGTTGAATAACGTGAACTGCCTGCACTGTGACAGATTGGGCCACCTCTGGGCCGGCTGCTACGACGGAATCTACAAGTTCGACATAAACGGTTCAGCCGCAGCATATTACAATAGCACTACCCCCCCCAGTAACGGAGAAAACCTGAACACTGTCCTCTGCATCGCGAGCGACGGATACGGCAACATCATCGCGGGACACGCCGGGGGAATCAGCAAATACTATCGCGAGAACGATTCGTTCGGGCGGCCCTATCTCCCCTCCGGCGAAGGAGGCGGTGATGAGAGCAATGCCGTGACCGCCATAAGGATGATCGACACTGACAGATTTCTCGTGGGTACCAAGACCGGGACGGTGGCCGAATTCAGCGAGTCCGCGGACAAGTTCCGCGACTTCACTCCGGCCAAGCGGTTCTCCGGCGACGGAATCTCCGCAAGAGTGCACGACTTCCACCCCGCCGGCGACGACAAATACTATGTGGGGACTGACAGCGGGATGTATATCCTTGACCTGAAGGACGGAAGATGGAGCCGCTGCGACAACGAGATTGCCGGGGAGAGCATCTACCGCTTCATCCGGGACAGGGAGGACGGTCTGTGGATAGGGACATATTTCTGCGGGGCGAATTACCGTCCCGTTCTGCTCGGAAACATCGACTGTTTCACCGACGACGGGACACCGGGGTGTCTCAGGGGCACGGCCGTCAGCGAGCTCTGCCCGGACGGGAAGGGGAACATCTGGACAGGGACGGAGAACGGTGGGTTGAGCCGCTTCGACATCCGAACAAAGACTTTCACGGACTTCTCGGCATTGAGCCACAACAACATCCACGCCCTCTGCCTTGACGGCAACCGGCTGTGGGTGGGGACGTTCTCCAAAGGTCTGGACTGCATAGACCTCAACACGATGAGGGTCAGGAACTGGTCACGGAATCCGGACGACAGCACTTCAATCTGCAGCGACTTCGTATATTCCCTGCTCAAAGCCGGCGACGGCAGCCTCTATGTGGGCACGCTCTCCGGACTCTGCGTTATGAATCCGGTCAGCGGCAAGTTTCGCAAAGCCGAAGAACTTGGCAACAGTTTCATCGGAGACCTCCACGAAGACGGTTCGGGTGACATCTGGGTCGCCGACAGAAATCTCGGCCTGCACAGGCTCGAAAAAGGGAGCGGGAAATGGATACACTACCGGCACGATGAGCAGAATCCCAATTCCCTTCCGGACAATCATCTGACCCGGATATGCACGGACGGGACGGGCAGGATGTGGCTCTGCACCGAGAAGGGAGGGATATGCCGCTACGAACCCGAAACCGACGGATTCGTCCGCTACGGAGCCGGGGATGGGCTCCCCCGCAGCGTCTATTACGGCCTGCTCGACGACGGGATGGGCAACCTCTGGCTTTCCTCAAACAGGGGGATAATCAAATATAATCCGGCGACGCACGAAAGCCGGCAGTACACGACCGAGGACGGGCTTCAGAGCAACCAGTTCAACTACCGGTCCTCGCTCAAGACGGCTGACGGAAGGATGTATTTCGGAGGAGTGAACGGACTCAACAGCTTCCTGCCCATAAGACTGGAGTCCAACAGGGTGAAACCGCAGATCAGAATCAGTTCCGTGACGGCAAGATACTCCGGAAAGGACGAGGGCGGCTATGAGAAACTCGACATGTCATCGGAAGTCATCCGCCTGCCTCACAACACGGTCAGCGTGGACATCGACATCGACTGCCTGAGCTATGCCGCGCCATCCCGCAATGTCGTCTCCTGGAAGATGGAGGGGGTCAGCAGCGACTGGGTGACGGCAGGCAGCGGGACAATCTCGCTGTCCAACCTCCGGCCGGGCAGGCACAGGTTTATGGCCCGGGGCTGCAACAACGACGGGCTGTGGAGCGACGACTGCGCCACAGTCTGCCTTCTGGTCGCGCCTCATCCGCTGCTGAGCGGCTGGGCGGTCGCGCTCTACTGCGTCGCGGCCGTGGCTGCGGGCAGCCTCGCGCTGAGGCTCTCCAGGCGGAGAAAGGCGGAAAAGTTTCAGCAGAGGGCGGCGGAGGCGAAGCTCGAGTTCTTCAACCAGCTCTTCCAGAATGTGAAGATCCACAGCGAAGAGGCGGCGAAATCCGTCTCCGCAGCCCCGGACAATGACGGGAAGTGGATGGAGAAACTCAACGGGATAATCAGCGACAACCTCAGCAACGGAGAGTTCAATGTGGATATGCTCGCAGAGCAGATGTCGGTGTCGCGTTCGTTCCTGCAGAGGAAGATGAAGGCGATTCTGGGTATGACCCCCAACGACTATGTGAAACTGGTCAGGCTCAAGGCCGCCTCGCAGCTGCTTTCAAGCGGGCAGTACAGGGTGAACGAGGTCTGCTGGATGTCGGGCTTCAACAACGTGTCCTATTTCACCAAATGCTTCTACAAGCAGTTCGGAGTTCTCCCGAAAGACTGGTCGGCGAAAGAGCAGAGCCGGGAAAGACAGGCAATGACATAAGACAGGACGGCAGGCAGACACCGGGACAACATAGATACGATGATAATACCGTGACAATATAGATACGATGATAATACCGTGACAATATAGATACGATGACAATATCACTACATATTAACAAACACATTCAATCAGATGACTATGAGAGAATTGAACAATGATTTCAAAACCCGCCGGGGGGGGTACGGCTCACCTGAGCTGACCCTTTTCGAGACGGCGCCCGAAGAGGGATTCGCGGCATCGCAGCCTGACTGGAACAACGGGTCGATCGGCGACACTTCCGGCAACTACAACACCTGGGAAAAACTTTAAAGCGGAGGAAAGACTATGAAAACATCACAGATCCGGGCGTTCGCCCTTTCATCACTCGCAATCCTCCCGTTCATTTCCTGCCAGAAAACGACATCGCCGGAGAACCGGACCGCACAGGCGGTCATCACCAGGACCATCTCCGCCGATGCGGAGACAATCGCCACGGATGGAGCTCCAGGAGCAAAATCAGTTTACGAAGAAGGAACAGGGGTGCACCTGACCGGCGAAGAATATATGTCCGTATATTATGCCAAAAATGACGGAGACGAAGCCGTCGGCGAAATGACGGCGGTTGTCGGCACTCCGGACGGAGAGGGGAAATGGAGTTTCACCCACGATGCCATCGAAGGGGTCACTTCATACGACTACGCCTTCCTTCTGCCCTACACCTCGAAGAACGAGATGCCGAGCAACAAGAAGCAGTTCAAGTTCCGGCTTCTGAATGTCCAGAACCCCACAGCCACGTCATTCGACCCGAATGTGGATTTCCTGCTGGGGCAGACCCGGTTCGGAGTCGATAAGGCGGATGCGGTGAGCGAGGTGAAGTTCAAGAGGATTTTCGCGCCGGTGAAACTGGAAATTTCCGACGGCGCGGGCATTCTCGGCACGGAAAAAGTGCACGCCGTCACGTTCTCGCTCAGCCAGGCCGCAACGAAGACCGACGCGCTGGCGGGACTGTTCTACCTCACTCCGGGCACGTCCGATTATGAATCGGCCTACACCTACACTTTCGCCACGGACAAGAACAACAACGTTTCGATGAACAATTTCAGCAATTCGGTTTCAGCGCTCATAGCCGGAGGTGTCGAAATGAGCGGCGGGGCCTATCCCGTCTGGTACATAATGAGCCCGATGGAGATTGCCGCAGGAACGCAGGTCACAGTCTGCGTCACCACGGAAAGCAGGACGGTGACAAGGACAGCCACTCTCAAGGGAATCGCAAACATAGAAAGAGAGAAGATAAACGTGATACCGTTCGACATTTCCGGCGAAGGATACTCTGTCGAGAGCTCGGCTCACTGCAATTTCACTGCGGTCAGCGGTTACCAGAACGCTTATCTGGTGATGACCGACAGCTCGACACCGTTCACTCCTTCCCTCTGCTCTTTGAGAAAAGACACGGAACCGTCGAACTATCCGCAGTCGCTCCAGATGAACACGAACAATACAAAAGACAGCAGCATTCAGATAGCTCCGAAAGAGGGAAAGAGGCTCACCAAAGTGCGCATTTACACCAATCATCTGATCGGCTTCAACAGTGCCGAGATTTCGCTCAAAGACGGCGACACGACTCTGGACTCCAAACAGATCACCTACGGCAATGTCGCCCCGACAGGCGGCTATGCTGACTTCGAGGTTCCGGAGTCGAGCGGTTCATCGACGCTGACCATCTACGCCGGCGTAGGAATCAGGGTCTGGTTCTCCGGAATCACGCTGTTCTACGAATAGGCTTTTGAGCTGACACCAGAAAAAAGTCGCGGGACTCAAAAATTGGTGAGTCCCGCGACATTTGAACTACCAGTTGTTATGGTGGATGTTCTCCGGGTTCCACTTGTCCTTAGGCTCGGGGAATTCCGCAGGATGGCCGACAGGGATGACGCAGAGCGGGCGTATGTTTGACGGAAGTCCGACGTATTCCCGGACAAGTTTCTCGCGTTCATCGTCATAGGCGGCTGTCCAGACCGTTCCGAGTCCCAGCGCATTGGCGGCGAGCAGGAGGTTTTCCGCAGCCGCCGCGCAGTCGTGAACCCAGAACTTCTCGCTGACGGTGACATCTCCGCAGACTATGACGGCGACAGGCGCCGTGTCAAGCCTCGAATAAGGCATTTTGACGGCCATAGATGCGAGCTTGTCCCTGTCCGTAATCACGACGAATCTCCACGGCTGCCGGTTCAGCGCGCTTGGAGCGGCCATCGCCGCCTTGAGCAGAGTCTCAATCTGTTCCTCTGAAACCGCTTCCGATGTGAACTGACGGATTGCAGTGCGTGAGGCGATGTTTTCAAGAACGGCCTCTGCGTTCTTCTTGTCTGAATTGTTGCAGCAGGATGCCATGGTGATTAAAGTTGCGCCCGCAAGAGCGAGCAGTTTTACAAATCGTTTCATATCCATATAAGTATTTTTTCAGTACAGAAGTCCGAACATCCATAGCGGAATCCGTGCTCCTGCGCCGATTTCCGTGTCATCGACGGCGAGGTAACTGTCCGGCTCGTCTTTAATCTGCTCAAAAGTCTTGCCGGCTCCGCCGATTTCGAAAAGGTATTTTCCGCAGGCGAAGAAATCCCCTTTTTTCGGATATTGCAGCCTGTGCATAGCTCCGACCTGATTTGCAAAAAAAGTTTCCCGGACTGTCCCGATGTCGCAGGCTCTCCCCAAAGCGTGCATTATGTTGCTGTTTCCGATGAAAATCTTGTCCGGGCCGACCAGTTTCTTATAGCTTTTCAGTTCGGCCGTCAGCAAATGCAATATTCCTGCCCTGTCCATTGCGTAGAGCATTTTCAAACAGGAATCTCTCGTCGTTCCCAATGCCTGACAGAGTTTGTTGATGTTCGGGATGAACGGCAGACTTCCGGCGATAATCATCAGCAGCTTCTTCGATTTCTGTATGGTCTCGAATGTGACATCCTCCACCGCCGGCAGGTCGCTTTCGAGGGTCTGGGCAACCGCCTCGGCGAGCCTGACGGGAAAGTCCGCCACCGACTCCTTATAGTAGGGGTACATCCCGTATGTCAGATAGTCAGGAAAGAACTTCAACGGCTTGATTTCGGATGATATTTCCATCGCGATTTTCACATGTCCGCCCAACAGTTCTTCCAGAGAATATGGACCGAATGACGCAATCTTCTCATATTCAAGATATTCCCGGAATGACATATTGTGCATCCGGTACATCGTCTGTCTTCTCGACAAATCGGCCTTTGAATTGTCCATTTTCAACATCGACGAACCCGTGTAGACCACATTGAGTTTCGGATAATTGTCGTACAGATTCTTGAGGACGGTCGTCCATTCGGGATATTTGTGGATTTCGTCCAGATAGAGATGATATATCCCTATGGAATAGAGGTAATCGGCAAGTTCAAAAATGGAGTGAGTGCTGAACCACAGGTTGTCCATCGACACATAGAGCGCATCGTCCGGATTGTCAAATGTTTCGAGGATATGCTGGAGAATCAGGGTCGTCTTCCCGACGCCCTTCTCCCCCTTTATCCCGAGCATCCGCACATCCCAATTGATCTGTTTGTGCAGATACCGTTTGAAATCCAGTTTTGTTTCCGCCAGCTTTCTGTGATATACGGTCAGTAACGGCTGAAGTTCATTTGCGTTCATATCGTTGGTCATTTTCCGTGCAAAAATATGCATTAGCTTTTGGAAAAGCAAAAAATATACGAATTTTCGCTTTTGCAAAAGTGACCTTTTGCCGCCAAAAATTGCCAAACGGGAATCAGCCAAATGACCTTCCCTGACCTTCGTTCGGTTACTTAACTTTCAATAATTGAATGTCAGGTGAAGCGCATAGTCGCCTACCACCGGTTCAGGGGCATGCCGTGGGTCATCTTGTGGACCTTGTCGGCGGCGGCGTGCAGAACCGCCTCGTAGTCGGAACGGCCTTCTTCAGTCTTGCCGGCGATGAGGTCGAGGTGGCGGGCGGCGTTGTCAAGGACGCTGTCGATGGTGTCCGCCATCCATTCCATATCCTTCTCCACGAAACCCCTTGAGGTGATTGCCGGAGTGCCGATGCGGAGGCCGGAGGTGGAGAACGGGGTGCGGCTGTCGAACGGCACCATGTTCTTGTTCACGGTGATGTCCGCCTTGCCGAGTTCCTTCTCCGCCATCTTGCCGGTGAGTTCCGGGAACTTGGTGCGCAGGTCTATGAGCATCAGGTGGTTGTCCGTCCCGCCGGAGACAATCTTGTAGCCGCGCTTGATGAAGGCGTCGCAGAGTGCGGAGGCGTTGGCGAGAACCTGCTTCTGGTACTCGACGAACTCCGGCTGCTGAGCCTCGAAGAACGAAACCGCCTTGGCCGCGATGCAGTGTTCGAGCGGGCCGCCCTGGACTCCCGGGAAGACTGAAGAATTGATTATCTGCGACATCTTCTTCAACTCGCCTTTCGGAGTCCTGAGCCCCCAAGGATTGTCGAAATCCCTGCCTATGAGGATGACACCGCCGCGAGGCCCGCGCAGGGTCTTGTGCGTGGTGGATGTCACGATGTGCGCATATTTCACCGGATTGCTGAGCAGCCCGGCGGCGATGATGCCCGCCGTATGCGCCATGTCAATCATCAGTATGGCTCCGACCTTGTCGGCTATCTCCCTCATCCTCGCGTAGTTCCATTCGCGGGAATAGGCCGACGCACCTCCGATGATAAGCTTCGGTCTGGTCTGGAGAGCCTTCTCCTCCATCGCGTCGTAGTCAATCTTTCCGCTACGCTCGTCCAGTCCGTAGGAAACCGCATGGTAGAGTATGCCGGACATATTCACCGGAGAACCGTGGGTGAGGTGACCCCCGTGCGCGAGGTCAAGCCCCATGAATGTTTCGCCCGGCTTCAGGCAGGCCATCATCACGGCCATGTTCGCCTGCGCGCCGGAGTGAGGCTGGACATTCGCGTATTCCGCTCCATAGATTTGGCACAGGCGGTCTATGGCGAGCCGCTCAATCTTGTCGATGACGGCGCAGCCTCCGTAATATCTCGCGTCGGGATAACCCTCCGCATATTTGTTCGTGCAGATTGAGCCGAGCGCTTCAAGCACCTGATTGCTGACATAGTTTTCTGAGGCTATAAGTTCAAGCCCGGAAGTCTGACGCTCCTCCTCTTCGCGGAGAAGTTCAAAAATTGATATATCCTGTTTCATCAGCCGCTTTGGTTTGTTTAAGTAATCCTTAAACGCTTACTAACCCGACCAGGATTTGCAGAACTGTTCACTGCACCGAGGTTCGGGAGAGCAAATGTAGCAATTACTTTTTTATTTTGACCTCCTTTTTTACCTTTGTGCGCCGTAGACATTTCAAAAAAGGAGGGCATTTCTCATGAAAGGCAAAGACCGCAAGCTTCTCAATATGGAACTGGGACGGATTTCCGCAGAAGAGTACCGCAGACTGCCGGATTCGGGTCTGGTGGTGGTGCTGGACAATGTGCGGAGCGCCCACAATGTCGGCTCGGTGTTCAGGACCGCCGACGCGTTCAAGATTGACAGGGTTTTCCTCTGCGGGATATGCCCCGTGCCGCCGTCAGCCGAAATCCACAAGTCTGCGCTCGGGGCGGAGGAAAGCGTCGGATGGGAATATGCCGGGGACACGATGGATGTCATAAAAAGACTTAAAGACGGGGGATATACCGTCGTGAGCGTCGAGCAGACCGTAAATTCCGTAAAACTCGACAGATTCCATCCGTATTCTCCGGAGGACGGGGATATATCGAACAACGGGGACATATCGCGGAATGGGGATATATCGCGGAATGGGGATATATCGAAAAAATATGCCCTCGTATTTGGGAATGAGGTGGACGGCGTGGGGCAGGATGTCGTCGACGAGTCGGATTTCTCGATTGAGATTCCGCAGTTCGGGATGAAGCATTCGCTGAACGTTTCGGTGTCGGCGGGGGTCGTCCTCTGGCATTTCAAACTTGAGATGCTGCGGAAAGATTTCATTTTAGAATAAGTCCATTAACTTGTGCCAAAATATTTTACCTTCGGCGGTAAAAAACATCTGATTACATTGTGTAGTTTTTTGAGAAGTTTTGCTTTTGATTTGAAAGGCTACAACAGAAACACATAACAGTCCTCAAGGAAACCGAAGCTCCGAATGCGTGCCCCAATGTTGTCTGGAGGAAAAATCACCATTTATTGGTATTGGTTTCACTTTGAAATCTAAAATCAAGCCACTATATTTGCACTCGGTTATATGAGTATGCAATGAGCAAGTGTAGGTTAATTCAGGCTGCGGTTGTCGCCGCTGCCGCATGTGCCAGTCTGAGTGTTGAGGCCGCCCCCCCCAAGAAGACATTCACCATAAATGGGGAGGTGGTGTCCGCCGCGGGCGGGACGCCGGTTGATTTCGCGTCGGTCATCGTGACCCCGTCGCGGCTCTATGCCATGACTGACGGCGACGGACGCTTTTCCATAAGAGAAATACCATCGGGAACTGTCACGGTCAGCGTTCAGTTCTACGGGATGGAACAGAAGGACACGACTTTCCGCGCCTCTGCCGGGGAGGTCGTGAACATCAGGTTCAGGATGAAGGAGACTTCGTTCAGGCTTGACGATGTCGTGGTCGTCGCAACCGGGAACAAAGCCGGAAGCAGCACGGCGTCGAACATCTCCCGTCAGGCCATGGACCACATGCAGACCAGCTCGCTGGCGGACGCGATGGCCCTCCTGCCTGGAGTGGCAATCACCAATCCGACCCTGTCCGGAGCGCAGTCGCTCACCATCAGGACGGCGGAGCCAATCGTCGTGGGCGAGACCCCGAACTCGGCGTCAGTGATGAACAGTCTCGGAACGGCTGTGATAGTCGACGGGGCGCCGATGTCCAACAACGCGAACCTTCAGACCTTGAGCCCGGTCATGAGCGGGAGCGCGGGGGATGAGAGCCGTTCAGGAACCCCCGCAAGGGGAATGGACGTAAGGTCGCTCTCCACCGACAATATCGAATCCATAGAAGTCATACGGGGCATCCCTTCCGCAGAGTACGGAGACCTCACTTCAGGAGCCGTGATTGTCAAGTCAAAGGCGGGGAAGTCGCCTCTCACCGTACGCTTCAAAACCAATCCGAACATCTATCAGGCCTCCGCCGGAAAGGGATTCTCGCTCGGGAAAAAGGCCGGAGACCTCAATATTTCCGGGGACTACGCCTACAGCCGGAATTCTCTGACAAAGAGTCATGCTTTCTACCAGAGGGCGAGCGCGAAGGCGCTCTGGACGGTGATGGCGGGAGAGAGCGTAAACGAGACGACCTCACTCACGATGAGTTTCGGACGCGACCGCAGCAAGCTCAACCCGGACGACGCTTCTTCGAGAAGGCAGTCCTACGCGAACGACCTCGGCATAGCGTTCAACACAAACGGCCGGGCGTCAATAAACGGCAGCTGGCTGCGCAGCGTCAACTGGCTGGTTTCGGGAAGCCTGAACAGCAAGAAGTCGCACTACGAAGACACGGCGATCAACGCCCTGAATCTCTATTCCAAGTCAATGACAGACGGAGAGGTTTACAGCAACATCGCCGGAGGACAGATATATGACGCCGACGGGAAGCTCATAACCAATGTGCCTGAGGACAGTCCCGTCAAGGGGGTGGTGCTGCCTTACAGCTATCTCTACAGATATGACATCTACGGGAAGGAAGTCAACGCCTTCGCCAAGGTCAACGCCGACTTCGCGCACAGCTGGGGCGGCGTGAACGAAAGGCTGCTTGTCGGCGTCGATTTCAAAACTGACGGCAACCTCGGACGCGGCTCGGTCTATGACGAAAACTATCCGCCGTTCCGCAACATAAACAACGCCGAATCCGGCTACAGGGCAAGGCCGTACTACGAAATACCGTTCATAAACCAGCTGGGAATCTACGCGGAGAACTACTTCAACTGGAACTTCGCGGACAGGGCGCTCAACATCGTCGCCGGCGTGCGCTACGACAACATAAACGGGCTCAACTCGGTCGCACCGCGAATCAACGCCTCACTCGACATATTCCCGTGGGCGACGGTGCGCGGAGGATACGGACTGACCTCGAAGGCTCCGACCTCATATTACCTCTACCCGAACAAGTCCTATCACGACTACATACTCTACAACGGCATGCTCGCCAGCCTTCCGGAGAACGAGCAGCTGCTCGTCGCGAAGACCGACATCTACGACGCGGTGAACCCGGACTTTGAAATAGCCGTGAACCGGAAGGCCGAGGCCGGGCTTGACTTCAACTTCGGCGGGCACTGCCGCATCAGCGTCACGGCCTACGACGAGAGGATGGACAACGGCTACGGCTACGGCACAGACCTCAGTTCCTTCATCTGGTATCAGGCGACGACATACGAGGTGGACCACAAGGACGAGGGACAGCGGCCGGTGCTGAAAGAGGGGACGACCTATAACCTTTTCTACACGGTCTACAAACCTCTGAACAACGTGAAGTCGCGCAACAGCGGAGTGGAATACGAGATTGACCTCGGCAGGTTCGATGCAATCAGGACATCCTTCTACATCAACGGAGCGTGGATGCGCAGTTCAAGCACCAACAGAGGCTATACATTCGGGACAAGAATCAAGACCGGCACTCCGGAGAAGAACATCGCGATTTATGAGCCGGAGCTCCAGACAAGCTATGCGGAACAACTGAACACCACGCTCAGAATCACCCACAACATCCCGAAGGTGGGGCTCGCCGTGACGCTCACCGGGCAGGTGAACTGGTACAGCAAGTATTGGACGGAGTACGGGAACGACACAATGTTCATCAAGTACATCTCGCGCAAGGACGGGCAGGTGTATGATTTCGACCCGGCGCTCAAGGACGACCCCGAATTCTCCTATATGTTCCCGACGCTCAACGACAACAGGTTCATCGCGGAGAAACATTTCCCCACTCTCATCGTCAACCTCAACGTGAGCAAGGAAATCGGGGAGATTTTCACAGCCTCGTTCTATGTGAACAACATGTTCAACAGCCGGCCTCTCTATCAGTCGAAGCAGTCCGGACGCTACTCGGAACTCGGAATCCCCATTTTCTTCGGATTCGAATTCAAGGTGGCAATCAAATAGGCAAATTTTCAATCAATCGGTTAAATATTTTAGGTTATGAAACATTCAGCAATCGCCGTATTGGCACTTGCGGTTCTGGCGGCAGCGGCTTGCCAGAAGACCGGAACAAAGACCATCAGTGTAAACGTCAAGGTCGATGAGTCTAAAATTGAAGCGGCGGGAGTCCCGTCCCCTGAGAGCTATGACGTGAAACTCTCCAACTTCTCCACGGGTGTGACCGTCGAGGTGCAGACGGAGAACGGGATAGCGACGGCAACGGGAATCGTCCCCGGAGTCTATAGCGTGACTGTCAACGGCGCGCAGACAAAGGACGGATTCACCTACACCATTGCAGGCGCAAACAGCAATGTGAGCCTGCTCAACGACAACGATGAAGTGACAGTCACTGTCGATGCCGTCAAGGAAGCGGCGCTCGTTTTCAAGGAGATTTACTACACAGGATGCAGTTTCCCGAACATAGACCCTGACACCGGAGAACCGATAAAAGACGAAGAAACGGGAAAGGAAGCCACAAACACATATTTCCGCGACCAGTTCTATGAGATTTATAATAACAGTACTGGAGTTGTCTATGCGGACGGTCTCTGCATCTGCGTGACTATTTATGCGAACTATGACAACTCTTTGGTTTACGAATGGCCGATCGAGAATGCCAATCAGTACATATTCACCAGCATGATATGGCAGATTCCGGGAGAGGGAACGACCTATCCTGTCCAGCCGGGAGAGTCATTCGTGATTGCGCAGTGGGGCACAAACCACAAGGCGGCCAACCTCACCTCGGGTTATTCACCTGTCGATTTGAGCGGTGCCGAGTTCGAGGCTGTGGAGAAAGAGACGACAACATTTAACGGCATTGTGCTTACCGACAACCCGGCGGTCAACCTCGTCCGCGCTGTGAACTCGCTTGCGTATACGACACCGCAATGGCTCACTTCTGTCAGTGGTTCAAGATATGTCCTCTTCAAACCTGCAGAACCGCTCAAGAACGAGAATTTCATTGAGGCGACGAATAATGATATGGGGGAATATGGAGCCATAGCACGTGAAATCCCGATAGGCGAAGTAATCGATGCCGTACAGGCTGTGAGCGATGAAACCGGAATGAATATCCTCGGTCTTCCTACTGCGCTTGATGCCGGCGGAATCTGGTGCTCAGGAATATATGTCGGAGAAAGCATCGCGAGAAAAATCAAGGAGACCCGCGAGGACGGCACAATCGTATATCAGGACAGCAACAACACGAGCAACGACTTCGAGGTCAAGACCGACCCTCAGGTGAGGAGAAACGGTGCGAAAGTTCCGTCCTGGAACACCTGGATTAAGTAATTGATGCCTGAAAGTATTTTCTAAAATATATTTCTTTCTGAAATGAGGAGAATCATCGCAATATCCGCTGTACTCGTCAGCCTGGGCACAGTTGCCGCCCGGGCGGGCGGGCCGGCGGAAACACACAGGAACACGGCTCTGAAAGAGACGACGGAGCGCAATGCCCTCTGGGCCGGAAGCTCCTCCGCGGCCGGGCTTGCTTTCAGCCCGTACGGAATATTCAACAGTCTCGACCTGCGCTATGACGGCGGATTCGGGGAATTCCGGAAAAACGGGGCGGGAAAAACCTCCTCGGAGATTTCCCTGAACACGTCCGGGGCGGCATACATCGGGAAGTTCCTTGCGACCGGCGGGTTCTCTTTCAGAAACATCTTCGACCGCGACGCGCTCTACAATGTCCTAATGTACGAACTTGAGGACAATATGCCCTACTATCCTATTGACGACAAGTCCAGCGGATGGAACAGACAGGAGTACCTGCTCAACGCGGGGCTGTCCTCTCCGGTGCTGTGGGACAGGGTCGCGTTCGGTCTGAAGTTCGACTACACGACAAAGGTCGGAGCGAAGCAGCTTGACCCGCGCGGGGAGACCTACAAGTACAGCGTGAAGGTCACGCCTTCCGTCGCCGTGCGTCTGGGAAAAAGCATTCTCGGCATCAGCGGTTTCTACACCAACGGATTCGAGAGAGCAGAAGTTTCCAACAATAACAATTGGGAGAACCCGAAGGTCTGGGAGCACCGCGGACTCGGGGAGAGCACCCAGAACAAGGTCGGCGGAAACGACGGAATGAAGACCCACACCTACCGCACGCACCGCTACGGAGGGGCGCTCCAGTACTCGCTCGGGAAAATCCTGTTCATCGAGGCGGGATTCCGGCATCGTACAACCCTCGGAATCGAGAATCCGGCACTGCCGAAAAAGCTCGGTTCCGTCAGCGAGAACGGCATCACGTTCAATGCGGCATGGCTTTTCGGGAAGAACAGTTCCGACAAGCTGTCTCTCGATGCGGATGTCAGCCTCACGGACGGAATCGAATATGTCCAGAAGCTGAACACCGCCGCCTATCAGCAGGAATGGACGGTTCTCAGCACCAACGAAATGTCATCCTTCACCGGTGTCAGCGCAAGACTCGGCTACGACCACCTTTTCGGGGCTTCAGACCCGGGAGGATACAACTGGAAGGTCGGTGCGGAGGCGAGCTTCGACCTGTTCAGCCAGAGCTACCTCTCCCCCGCCTCGACTTCAGATGCGCTGAGAGCTTATGGAGGCGTGCTTGCCGACAAGCATTTCAGGATGCGCAAATCCTCCCTGCTCATCGGCCTGCATGCAGGTTATGCGGCGGGATTCGGTTCGGGCTACAATTGCTTAAGCACCAAGATATACGACGCACCGAAAGCTATGCTCAACGACCAGGCGGACTGGCTGAACGCAAGTTTCCTGAAGGCTGGAGGACAGGTTGACTGGACAATCCATGAAGGCAGAAAGGTCAGCTGGGTGCTCGGGGCGAAGGCCGACTACAGGAGGGCGTTCGCGCTCGGCAAGGACAGAATCGTCTGCTCCGCGTCATTCGGAATATTGTTTTAACCACGCATATGTCAAACAGGATATTACTGATTTACGCCGCCATACTGATTTCTGCGGCGACGACGCCCCCCGCCTCCGCCGCCCCGGCACGGCCGCACTCGTTCGCGGTCGTCACCGACACCCGCACGCTGGAGAACTGCGGCCCGGCAATAGAGGCATACCGAAAGTCCGTCTGTGCAGACGGACTTGACGCGTTTATTGCGGCCAGAAGTTGGGCAAGCCCGGACGAGCTGAGGGACAGTCTCATTCTCTACCACAGAACCAAGGCGCTCGAAGGGGCCGTGTTCATCGGCGACATCCCCATTGCGATGGTCACCGGTGCGCAGCACCTCACCTCGGCGTTCAAGATGGACGAAAACGGGAGGTGGCCGATGAGGGACTGCTCCGTGCCGTCGGACAGGTTCTACGATGACTTCGACCTCAAGTTCACAAGCCTCGGACGCGACAGCGTGGAGACAGATTTCTTCTACTACTCCCTCGCACCGGACTCGCCGCAGCACATCAGCTGCGACATCTACACCGGGCGTATCAAGTCCTCGGAAAAAAGGGGCGACAAATACGGGGAAATCTCGCGCTACCTGCTCAAGGCGGCCGCCGCGAAGTCAGAGAAGAATCCGCTCGACCATCTGATGTCGTACAGCGGAAGCGGATCGTTCTCGAACAGCCTCGCGGCCTGGAAGGACGAAACCATAACCCTTCGTGAACAGATTCCCGCAGCATTCACAAGTTCCGACGGCGCAAAGTTCCATGTCTTCGCGATGTACCCGGAAATGAAGGATATACTTCTGAAGGAAATCGGGCGAGACGAACTTGACCTCGCGATTTTTCACGAGCACGGAGTCCCGGAAAGGCAGTATGTCACTGACACGCCGCACGCGGACGAGATGGACGGCTACTACACCGACGCGAGATACCGCATCCGGCAGCAGATAAGGAGCGCCGTCGGAAGGGGGAAGGACGCGGAGGAGGTGAAGGCCGGGATTGTCAGGAAATACGGGCTCACCCGCGAATGGGTCGATGACTGGGATGACCCTGCGCTTGCCGTGGAGGACTCGCTCTATGACGCTGCGACGGGAATAATGCTCAACGACATAGCGGCGGCTGCGCCTGACGTGCGCCTGACCATTTTCGACGCCTGCTACAACGGGGATTTCCGCGAGGACGACTGCATAGCCTCCCGCTACATCTTCTCCGACGGCAAGGCTCTCGCGGGCATAGGCAACTCGGTGAACGTCCTTCAGGACAAGTCGTCGTCCGACCTGCTCGGGATGCTCTCGCAAGGCTACAGGGTCGGTGAGTGGATGAAGCAGGTCAATATCCTCGAATCCCACATACTCGGAGACCCTACGTTCCGTTTCACCGCTCCGGAAGACGCCGTCCGTCCCGACCTTGACAACACCAGCTGCCGCTACTGGCTGAAATACGCCTCGGATAAATATCCCTGCGACATCAGGGGTCTCGCTCTCCACAGGCTTTTCGCGCTGAACTACAAGGACTTGTCCTCCCTTCTTCTGAAGACTTGGGAGAGTTCGGACGAATATATGCTCCGCCTCCAGTGCCTCCATCTGCTCGCCCATTACGCTGACGGCAATTATGAAAAGGTTCTGAAGGAAGGTGCGGACGACCCCTACGAGTTCATCCGCCGCAAATCGGCCTACTACATGGGCAAGGTCGGTACTGCTGAGATGGCCGACGCGCTTGCTGACTTGTACCTGAGGGACTACAACTCGCTGAGAGTGGCGCAAAATGTGGGCTTTGTCTGCGCGCATTTCCCTGACAGTCTGTTCCTCAAGGACTTCGGGAAAAAGTTCGCCGAAGCTGGGTGGATTTATGACCGGGAGAGATTCCGCAAAAAGGCGGAAGGGCTGTTCCGGCAGTCGTTCGCGATGGAAGCGGCGACAGGCAAGGCTCTCGATGACCGTTCAGACAGGTTCAGAAAGTTCTACATCAGCGGAATGAGGAATCAGCCCTATCCCCAGTACGCAGGAAGACTGCTTGAAATTGTCTGCGACCCCTCCGAAAGCGTGGAGATGAGAGTCCAGTGCGCAGAGGTGCTCGGATGGTTCGTCAGGGCGTGGAACAGGAAGGAGACAATCAGCGGGATTGACGCCTGGCTCGCTTCGGGGGAGGAGATTCCGGCTGAGGTGAGGGATGAACTCGTGAAGACGAGAAGCCGCCTTGCGTATTACACACGATAGGACGGGATTGGCGTCATCCGAAACGATGACTGAATAACAGGCGCTTATGCTTATATGGAAGATATGAAGAACAGATTTTTGAAGACAATCCCGAACACAGTTCTGGCGGCGGCGCTCGTCTGCGGCGGCGCGCTTGAAGCCGAGGCTCAGGTCACGGTCGAGAAATGCGGGGTGAAGTCCCCGACAATCTTCGCCATTTTCACCGACAGCCGGACGCTGGACGAATGCTCCGAAGAGTTCCTCGCCTATAAGAAGGTTCTTGAGGAGGAGGGGCTCGGAACCTGCATAGTGAGCGCGGACTGGACGGATCCGGAAGAGGTGAAAGCAGAGATTCTGGCTCTCGCAGCCGGGAAGCCGCGACTGGAGGGAGTGGTTTTCGCCGGGGACATCCCCATTGTGAAAGTCCGTCAGGGCCAGCATCTCACCACAGCGTTCAAGATGAACGAGGAGACCTGGCCGATGACCGAGTCTTCAGTTGCCTCAGACCGTTTCTATGATGATTTCGACCTGCGCTTCGACTTCATCTGCCGCGACACGACCGACACCGGCGTGTTCTACTACCGGCTTTCGGAAGAAGGCGCGCAGCATCTGCGTCCCGACATCTATTCGGCGAGGATGAAGGTCCCCGGGGTGATGAAGGGGGACAGATATGAGACGATGAGGAAATATCTCCGGAAAGTGGTGAAAGCCCACAGGGAGAACAATGTCCTCGACGACATCACATATTTCGCCGGGAACGGATATAATTCGGACTGTCTCACGATATGGAGTCAGAAGCCTCTGGTTTTCAGGGAATATTTCCCCTATGCGTTCGACAGGGCGTCGCAGGCCCGTTTCCTCAATTTCCGTGAGGACCGTCAGATGAAATGGAATCTTCTGAACGAAGTGGCGCGGGAGGATACGGATCTCTTCATTTTCAGCGAACACGGGGCGTATGACACACAATATATCAATGAAACAAAAGTCGCCGCGAACCTTGACGAGGACATCGATTTTCTCAAGAGGACGGTCGCTTCGACATATGAATATTACAGAAAACGGGGATATGGGGATGATTTTCTGAAGGAGGCCGTGGACTCTGCATATCGTCTGCCGAGAAACGTCGTCTCCGATTCGGCGCTTGCAGCCTGTGCCGTCGCGGATTCGGCGGATTTTGCCGGGGCGAACATATTCCTCGACGACATCATGAAGGGACGCAGCAACGCCAGGATGATTGTGTTCAACGCCTGCTACAACGGTTCTTTCCACAATCCCGGGGGATATGTCGCCGGATGTCACGTCTTCGGGGACGGAGAGTGCGTCGTCGCGCAGGGGAATACGGTGAATGTGCTTCAGGACAAATGGGAGGACAAGTTGATGGGCTGTCTCTCAATCGGCGAGAGGGTCGGGATGTGGCAGAAGGAGATTCCGTATCTCGAGTCGCACCTCATCGGCGACCCTACATTCAGGTTCACGCCCCACGACAGCGCGGAGAAGAAGATGCGCGACAGGCTGCACCGCGACCTCGTGTTCAATGGGGGGAAGCCGGCGGTCTGGGAGAAATACAGCCGTTCGGACAATTCCCTGCTGCGCTGTGTCGGAATCACGCATCTGGGCTATATAAACGCGGGAACGGCGCACGGAAGGGCGGCGGAGATGATGTCCGACCCGTCGTGGACCGTAAGAATCCACGCGTTCAATGTACTCGCCACAGACCCTTCGCCGGGTTTTGCCGGGATTGTGCGCGAGGGGCTGCACGACAGCTACGAGCTTGTGGCGCGGAGTTCAGTCAAGATGGCGGCCGCGCTGGGCGACACCACTCTCGTGGCCGATGTCCGGGCATTCAGCGAGACCCATCCGGAGATGGTTCGGGCGTCGGGCTATGCCGCCGGGGATGCCGTGGCGATACTCACCAATGCCGGGCATTACGGCAAGAGCGTCGCGGGGGCGGCCGACAGGAGCAGGCCTGTAAAGCGGAGAATCAACGACATCCGGACATTCAGGAACGCCCGAAGCATCTACGCGGTCGACACTCTGCTCGGGATTGTCGCGGATCCTTCTGAGGACGGACAGATCCGCACGGTGGCCTGCGAGGCTCTCGGCTGGTATGGGGAGTCCGTTTGCCGCGAAAGGATAATTACAGCACTTTCGGATGTCCGGGGCGGCGTTCCCGAGAACCTCGCCAGAGAAATAAAGAAGACTATAAAGAGGCTGAAATGGGAATAACATCTGTACGGAAAAAGTTTGTCTCGGCGGCCATGTCAGTTCTATTTCTCGCCGCCGGAGGGTTTGAGTCGGCGGCGCAGGAAAGCATGCCGTCTTCCGTCGACAATTCCACGCTGAAATATTTCCCGCCGCTGATTGACCAGATTGGAGGTTCGTGCGCCCAGGCATCCTACATCGGATATATGTTCACCTACGAGATGAACCGCCTGCTCGACAGGGACGCTTCCGCGAGCAGGGACAACCAGTTCAGCTACCTCTACACATGGAACTTCATCAACGGCGGCACGGACGAGGGGTCGCTCGGAGTGGAGGGGCTTCAGATTGCTTTCGAGGGCGGCATCGCGACGGAGGCGGACTTCCCCTCGCAATACACTAGTTCGCAGTTCAAGTGGGTCAGCGGATATGAGAACTATCTCAAGGCCATCCACTACAGGGTCAAGAAAGTCCGCTTCTTCAATGTGCTCAGCCGGGCTGGAGTGGACGAGGTCAGGCACTATCTCTGGAACCGCGGAGAAAGCGGCGGAGCCGGCGGCATAGTCACCTTCTCTTCCCGCTCGGGAGGCTGGACAATCGACACCGGCTACTCCGGGCCGTCCGAAACGGGCTACAAGGCTCTGCTCACCGCGCTCTCCCCCACCGGAGCGCACGCGATGACCATAGTGGGTTACGACGACCTCGTGGAGTTCAACGCACCTGACGGCACGCTGAGCAAGGGGGCGTTCATAGTCTGCAACACCTGGGGGACAGGCTACTACATGCACGACCGCGGACGCTTCTACCTCCCCTACTGGTTCTGGGAACAGGCGGACCGCGACCTCGGGGCGCTCGGAGCGGACATGGTCGGGACTGACGTGGAATACCGCGAGCCTCAGGTTGTGTTCCGCGTGAAGCTGGACTACAGTTCAAGGAATGACCTTGCATTCAGAATCGGAATCTCCAACAGAGCCTCCGACAGCACTCCCGTCAATGACTACGCGGTGCCCGTCGCGAACTATCAGGGCGGAGACTACCCGATGCAGGGCAACGGCGCAAGTTCGGAGATTGAGTTCGCCTTCGATTTCAGCTCATACGCCGGGAACATCGACGATTCGGCCGAACCCAAGTTCTTCCTGACGGTCTGCCGCAACAAGCGGGGGACGGTCTATGGAAGCGGAAAGATGCTCTCCTTTTCCGTCTATGACTATCGCACGGACAGCGCTCATCCGAAAGTCTATGACTGTCCCGGGATTGCAGGGACGGAAATACAGAGCGGAAACAACCTGTTCAGCATCGCTACCGTGGCGGCGAAGACGACATCCTTCTCTCCGGTACAGTGGCTCGGCTCGTCGGGGCAGCCTGCCGCGGCTCCTCTCGTGCTGAGGACGGCCGATGGGAAATATGCGAAGCTCCGGTTCTCGGATTATGACAGGGCGAACGGAACCATAAGACTGAAGTATGTATATGCCCCGGACGGCAGTTTGCGATTTGAGTGATATGAAAACATATAGAATAGTTTTGTTCCCGTTGATTGCCGCAGTACTCTGCTGCGGATGCGGACGCGGCAGCGGGCATGAGCCTGCGGTTGCGGCGGAAGTGACGATATCCGGGCTTGAAGAAGGCCGTTGGGTCTATTTTTCTGTCAGGGACGGCTCGACAGTCGGCTCAAGCACTTTCCTTTCCGAATCGGAAGACGCGGAATGGGCGGAACGCAGGGACTGGGACTTCGCCATCTGCGGAGACCTGCTCAAAACCAACGGCGGGACCTCCGGGAAAGGGGCCGGAGGCATACTCCGGGACAGCGGGCACAATTTCCAGACACTGACGGAAGCCCCTGCGGATGGCTATCTCACGGACAGCCCGGGGGTTGTCAAATAGGAGAATAAACGCTAATTTTGCCTCAAAACCTCAATGACATGACATTTCAGGAAGCGGAACTACGGCTTGACAGACGGGAAGTGAAGCCGACGGCAAACAGGATTCTCGTTCTCAGGGCGCTTGCCGAAGCGGGGAGGCCGGTGAGCCTGTCCGACCTTGAGGCGCAGATTGCGACAATGGACAAGTCCAGCGTGTTCAGGACGCTGGCGATGTTCCTGGAAAGGGACATCGTGCATTCGTTCGAGGACGGCCGGGGAATCGTGAACTACGAACTCTGTCCGGAGGAGGGTCACTGCGACCACAGCGACGCGCACATCCATTTCTACTGCGAAAGCTGCCACAGGTCCTACTGCATGGAGCACATCGAGCCTGAAATGGTGCGCGTGCCGGAGGGATTCGAGCCGCTCTCCTACTCCTTCGTAATCAAGGGCATCTGCCCCGAATGCCGCAGGTGA
>CAVDEO010000005.1:0-43161 GCA_963607915.1 bacterium | reverse complement strand
TCTCGATGGCGAAGTGGTAGCCGTTGACAAAGACGCAGTTGCGTACAGTGACCTGCCCCTCCACATCGCCCCGAAGCAGAGGTTTCCCGATTGGCGCTCCGCCCACCTTCGGCACGGGAGGATTCTCCCCCTCGATGAGAAGCCGTCCGGTCTCGCAGCCATCCGGAGAGCCTGTTCGGGCGTCGTCAGGGGCATAGCTGCAGTAGCTGTTGTACTCTCCCTTGTCGAAAACAATCCCGTCAATCAGCACCACTCCGTTGCTGTCGCCCCGGACATAGACCTCGAGACTGGCGTGGCTGCCGGATGTGCCCGTCTGAGTCGCGCCCGGACGGATGGAGGTGATGTATTTCAAAGGGTCGCGCTCAGTGAAGCCGCTGTTCCACCCGCCGACGAGGCTGAGGTATTTCTTCACTTCCACATAACCCTGGTCGAGTTTTCCCAGATAGTTCCCCTCCGCGATGCGGACAGTTGAGCCCGCCTCGGCAAGGTCGATGGCTTTCTGGAGATCCTTCACGGCCGTTGAAGGGGTGAGTGCGTCGTTGCGGTTGCTGCCGGAGGCGGAGACATAATAAATCTTCCCGGAGCCTGTCTCAGAAGAGGCTGAGCCCTGCGTCGAAGCCGAATCCTGCGTCTTGGCTGATGCTGTGTTCTGAACTGAGTTTTTCATCTTGTTAAGAAAGTTCTGTCCCTCTGACGGAATGACCGCCACGAGAGAGGTTATTAAAGTTATAAGTGCAGCTTTTTTCATGTGATTATGGATTAGTTGTGTTTTTGTCTGATGAGTTGTATCCCATCCGGGCATCCGCATCCGCATCCCATCCCGGATATCATTTTGTGCAAAGATGAGCCTGTGCAATCACTTTTCCAATAAGTAATTTTACCTATTAAAGCGGTGAAGCCGTAGCTGTGTAATCCTTAAAAAATCTCCACTATCTATTTTTTAACGATTACTATATATCTTTGATTTTGAATATATTATAGGAAATGTTCCCGTCATCCGGGTTCTCGCCTTCGTGTTTTTTCAGGGCGCGGACGATGCGGATTGTCACCGGAAGGGCTATTATTTCATAGACGGTCTTCAGAAAGACCTGCCAGAGCATCATCTTGGGCAGTTCGGCAAGGGGTATGACTCCGAGAAAGGCAATCGGAAAGAAGACGAGACTGTCGAAACTCTCGCCGGCCACGGTGCTGAGTATGGCACGCAGGGAGAAGCGCCTCTCTCCGTCCCGGTGCTTCATCCGGCTCATCACGAACGCGTTGGCGAAAGAGCCGGCTATGAACGCCACGAATGATGCGGCGGCGATGCGCGGAGCAAGCCCGAAGATGGAGTGGAATCCGGCCTGATTGTCCCAGTAGGGCGCGGGCGGGATGGCATCGCAGAGAGCCCCCATGGCTACGACGAAAAAGTTCATGACGAAGCCTGTCCAGATGAGCAGGCGCGCCTTGCCGTAGCCCCAGACCTCGCATACGCAGTCATTGATGATGTAACTTATCGGAAAGACCAGAAGACCTCCGGTCAATGAGACCGGACCGACCGCAATCTGCTTTGTTTCAAGAAGGTTCGCCGTGATGAGGCAGACGCAGAAGAGTATGCTGAAAAGCAGGAACAGCAAACTCACCGTCTTGGGTGATTTGTCCATAATTTTGTTGCCGCAAAGATAGACATATTTCTAAAAACTGTTGTAACTTCGCACCGTTTCTGTCAAAATCGGGAATATGGGAAAATTGAGATATTATGTCATGTCGGCAAGGTTCAGGACATTGCCGCTGTCGCTTGCGGGGATAACCGCCGGAATCGGACTGGCCGCGGCGGATTATCACATCGACTGGGGAACGGCGGCGCTGGTCGCTCTGACAGCCGTCTGTCTCCAGATTCTTTCGAATGTCTCGAACGAGTACGGGGATTACCTCAGCGGAACAGACGGGGACGACAGACAGGGTCCGAACTATTCCAAGGGGCATCTGAACGACAGGGACTACAGGGGAATGGTCGCGTTCTGGGCCGCGGCGAGCTGCATCGCGGGAGCGGGGATGGTCTATTCCTCCTACGGAACATTCTTTCAGCTTGAGCCTGTCCTGCTCCTGATTCTCGGAGCCTTTGCCGTGATGGCCGCGATGAGATACACTCTCGGACGGCATCCCTACGGCTACCGGGGGCACGGGGATATCGCCGTGTTCACCTTCTTCGGAATCGTCTCGGTGCTCGGGGCCTATTTTGTCGTGGCTCACGAGATTCCGTCGTTCTACCTCCTGCTTCCGGCCTCCGCGATAGGCTTGTTCTGTGTGGGAGTACTGAATGTCAACAACATAAGGGACATCAAGACTGACGCGGCGACGCGGGTGACGACGGCGATGAAGCTCGGGGAGAAGAATGCGAGGATATATCAGACGGTGCTGATTGCCCTGGGGTGGGCGCTGCTGCTCGGCTATGTCTTCGGATGCCGGATGTTCGACTGGCGGCACTGCCTTTTCATCGTGACGCTTCCGCTCTATGTCATCCATCTCGCCGGAGTCTGGAAAAACAGCGGCCGCGCCCTCGACAAGTACCTGCCGATGCTGGTGACGGCGACTTTCGCCCTCTCGGTTCTGCTGGCGGTCGGATTCACGGTCTATCTTGCGGAATGCTGAAACCGGGATATTTGAATATGAACCTTTTCGACAAGTATGAAATACGAACGGTATGGAAAATAAGGAAATGCCGGTGCTCCTGCTGACCGGTTATCTCGGAAGCGGCAAGACGACGCTCCTCAACAGGATTCTGTCAAACGGGAACGGGATACGTTTCGCGGTGATTGTCAATGACATCGGAGAAGTGAACATTGATGCTGACCTCATCCAGAAAGGCGGTGTGGTCGGAAAGAAAGACGAAAGCCTCGTGGCTCTCCAGAACGGCTGCATCTGCTGCACGCTGAAGACCGACCTGATTGAGCAGATTTATGAACTCATGAAGATGCAGAAATTCGACTACATCGTCATCGAGGCCAGCGGAATCTGCGAACCGGAGCCTATCGCCCGGACAATCTGCAGCATCCCGACATTCGGCGGGCCCTACACAAAGTACGGGATATGCCGGCTCGACAACATCGTGACGGTCGTCGATGCGATGAGGATGCAGAGCGAGTTTGACTGCGGCGACACCCTCGTGATGAAGGACATTGACGAGGAAGACATCGAAAATCTCGTAATCCAGCAGATTGAGTTCTGCAACACCGTTCTTCTCAACAAGGCTTCGGAGGTTTCGCCGAGGGAACTTGAGCGTATAAAGACCATCATCAGGGAACTTCAGCCGAAAGCGGAAATCATCGAGTGCGACTATGCGGATGTGGAACTCGGAAAGCTGCTGGACACTCACCTCTTCGACTACGACAAGGTGTCAGCCTCCGCAGGCTGGGTCAGGGGAATCGAACTTTCCGAAGAAGAAGCCCACCGGAGCGAACACGATGCTGCTCAGGAACATCACCACCATCACGACGATGACGGGCACGATGAAGACGGACATCATCATCACCACCATCACGACCACGAGGGCGGCGAAGTCGAGGAATACGGCATCGGGACGTTCGTCTATTGCCGCCGCCCGGCCTTCGACATGAACAAGTTCGACAATTTCGTCGCCAAGAAGTGGCCGCACAACATCATACGGGCCAAAGGCCTGTGCTATTTCAGCGACGACACCGACATGTCATATCTCTTCGAGCAGGCGGGCCGCCAGTTCCAGCTCAAGGCCGCCGGGAAATGGTACGCCACCGCCCCGGAGGAAGACCTCAGGGAAATCGCCGCTAAGGACCCGGACTTCATGAAAGACTGGGATCCGGAATACGGCGACCGCATGCAGAAACTCGTCTTCATCGGCCAGCGCCTCGACAAAGAGCAGCTCACCAAAGACCTGGACTTCTGCCTCGCCGGCGGGGAACAGGTCAGCGGGAAATAGGTCGATCTGCAGAGAACAGGTTCGCAGAGAATGCGGAATCTAAAGGGACGCAAAAAAGGATGGCCGAAAACTTTCAGCCATCCCTTTTCTTTCCAGAAAACTAAACTTATTTCGAAGCTTCAACGGAAACCTTGCGGAATTCCTTGAGGTCTTTCATAAGTTCGAGCGCATTTTTGCGCGCACGTGCTCCGGCAGCCTTGTTGCCCTTAACAACCTGTGCCTCAGCGTTTGCCTGAAATTCTGCGATTTCAGCATTGATCTTAGCTACGAGCTCTTTCATGATATTTAAATTAAAGTTAGTAATTGAAAACTTTCTTTCAAAACCGATGCAAGTTATGCAGAAAAACATTAAGATGCAAATATTCAGGCCATTTTTTGCATTTTAATGGCAAATTGGCGACATTTGCACAAACATTCCGTGTCGCTGGCACGAAGCAAAAACACAGTCATCAATGAAAATTTCTCCAAAGTTCAAACTGCGCACGATTGCCGGCCAGAACGTCATCATAATGCAGGGCAAATATGGCGGCGACATGACCAGAATCATATCCCTCAACGAGACTTCACTTTTTCTGTGGAACATGTTTCACGACAGGGAATTCACCTCGTTCGACGTCATCGACACCCTCCTGAATGAATATGGGATAGACATGGAGACGGCGGCGACCGACGGACAGGCGTGGTGCAGCAAACTCGTCGAGTGCGGACTGATTGAGAATTGCTAAAGCGTAAAGCACATGCCGGTTACACTTTCAATAGCTGACTTCCGATTCAGTTTCGACGGGCCGGATGTTGTCGGATTTATCCATGCGATGCCTTTTTTCAAGCCTTTCATCGTCCCTGACGGCGGCGCAGAGGCGGATTTCCGGGTCTCGGAAGAGATTGACGCGGACGGCGTGGACGGACTCAGGAAAAGAGCCGGGGGGCTGGACAGCTACTTCGACGTGGCGTTCGAGGACATCAGATGCAGTTTCCGGCGCGACGGGGACATGATTATCTTCCACATGACCGAGGAACATTCCGGCAAGGAACTCTGGGAGACCTGGGGCATAGCTGACACCATTGTCAGGACTTCGGTTGTCCGGGCGACCGCCACGATGTACAGATATGCGCTCTGGACGGCGGTGAACTTCCTGACCTGTTTCCACAACTGCCTTGCAATCCACTGTTCCGCCAATGTGTTCGACGGCCGGGCGGCGATTTTTCTCGGGGAATCCGGGACCGGCAAGAGCACTCACACGAGGCTGCTGCGGGAAAGATATCCGGAGTCGTTTCTGCTCAATGACGATAGCCCCCTCATCAGGGTGATGCCGGACGGCAGAGTCCTCGTCTTCGGCTCGCCGTGGAGCGGCAAGACCCCGTGCTATAAAGCCGAATCCCACCCTCTTGCGGCGATAGTCCGCCTGAGTCAGGCTCCGTTCAACAGGATTACCCGCCTGAACCCGCTGTCGGCCATCGGTGCGATGCTCCCTTCCGCTCCGCCCGCGCTGAACTACACGGAAGAGACTTCCGATGCCGTCTGCAATTATATTTCTGAAATTCTGGATGAAGTCCCGGTGTGGTCTCTCGAATGTCTCCCGAACACGGAAGCGGCGGAACTTTCTCACGATACCATTCTGTGAGCCAGCTATGGGAGTCGAACCCACGACCTTCGCGTTACGAATGCGATGCTCTACCAACTAAGCTAAACTGGCTTTGGCCTCAATCTGCGGACGCTGTCCGAAGAAAGGACTGCAAAGATAGTAATTTTCTGAATATATCTCATCGTCCGGACAAATTTTCTGCATTCGGGAATATATTTCTTCATATCCTGAGATGTATGAACATATGGAATCACAATGGAAAAGGAAAGATACAGCGACATTCTCATCATAGGAGGAGGGGCGGCCGGCCTTATGGCGGCGGTCGGAGCGGCCGGCGGTGCTGGTCTTACGGGGCTTACAGGGCTTACAGGGCTTACAGGGCTTACAGGGCTTGCGGAATCGGGAGAAGATACGGCCGGGCGGAAAGACTCCACGGTTAAAGTGACCGTTCTGGAAAAGATGCCGAAGGTCGGACGAAAAATCATGATCAGCGGCAAGGGGCGCTGCAATTTCACGAATATGTCCGAGTGGAATGATTTCTCGCGGCATGTGCATCCGAAGGCGGATTTTCTCAAGCCGGCGTTCTTCTCCCTGCCCCCGCGCAGGATGATGGAAATGATTGAGGCTCACGGATGTCCCTGCGTGGTGGAACGTGGCGACAGGGTGTTTCCGGAATCCCACAGGTCGGCCGACGTGGTCGATGTGCTGCTCGCGATGGCCAGGGAGGCGGGGGCGGAGATTGTCACCGGCTGCGAGGTCTTCAATGTCGGCAGGAATGCGGACGGCAGGTTCACAGTCTCGACGGGCTGCGGCGACTTCAGCTCGGACAAGCTCATCATCACGACAGGAGGACTCTCCTACCCCGGCACAGGCTCCACGGGAGACGGCTACGGATGGGCGGAGAGGTTCGGACACAGAATCAGCGGGCTTTTCCCTTCGCTCACGGCGCTTGTCCCGGCGGGATACAAGAATGTCGGTGCGAAAGGGCACATCGACCGTTCCGTTCCCCCCACGGAGTGGGGCCGTCAGCTCGCCGGGATTCAGCTCAAGAACGTGAGACTCACGGTTGAGATTGACGGGAACATCACGGATTCCGATTTCGGAGACCTCGATTTCACCGATGGAGGCCTCGAAGGGCCGCTTGGTTTCAGACTCAGCCGAAAAGCCGTGAAAGCGATGATCAACGGGGCGAGAGTGACCGCGCACATTGACCTCAAACCGGCCGTCGAAGCGGATCAGCTGGAAAAGAGAATCGACAGCCTGTGGCAGGAAATCGCCTCCGACCGGAGAAGCTTCACCCTCGTGCGCGGCCGACAGACGCTGCGCCCATACAGGGAGCGTTTCGCGGTGCTGCTCACGAAACTGCTTCCGAAGGAGCTCATCCGGCCTTTTTCCTCGTCAAACCCCGGTCTTGACAGCCGCACGCTCGGAAAAGCGCTGAAAGACTGGAAACTGCCGCTTGCCGGCTTTGTCGGCTACGAACGCTGTGTGGTCACCGCCGGCGGCGTGGCGACCGACGAGGTGAACAAAAAGAATCTGGAGTCCAAACTCATTCCCGGACTGCATTTCGCGGGAGAACTGCTCGACCTCGACGCGGACACCGGCGGTTACAACCTGCAGATTGCCTTCTGCACCGGCTTCCTTGCCGGGCTGTCGGCAAGAAACTCATCATCCAGCCAGTGCGTGCCGACAAGGGCGCGGTAGTCGCCGGTGTCTTTCCCGGAGCGGAAATTCCTGAAGTAGCGGTTCTCGGAAAGGACTTTTCCGTCAGCGGAAGTCAGAGTCAGTTCCACTATGCAGAGGCCGTCCGGAACGTCGGAAATGTCGATGGCCGGAGTCGTGCTGTCGTCCTCAGGGCTCAAAACGGCTGACTTCGAATACAACTGCTCCCCTGCCGGATTGACTGCGGTGACGCAGGCCGAAAGGTCCGTAAGATCCGCACCGCTGACATTCACCACCTCCACGCTGCGGGTGGCGGGGTTCAGCTGGATGTGCAGCGGTTCGCAGGCCTTCTTCACTGCGGCGCAGGCGGCCGTCGTCCGGAACCAGTAGTCGTAGGTCTGCCAGGCGAGGCTCGGCCAGGCGCTGTGGGACATCCAGATAAGCAGGCCGTGACGGTCGACATTGTTCGCCTCGTACATTGCACGGTAGCCGTCGTAGTTTATCCACTGGGCATAGCGGGCGAATTTCTCCGCCGATTCCAGAGCCTGGTCGCCGAAACGGCCGCGCACAAGTTCTATGAATGCCGCATCGCCCTGCGCACCCGTCCTGGTGAAATCGTGCTGCCCCCAGACATCGTCGAAAGGCCAGAGATGTTCCCCGGTGAGCATCTGCGACAGGCTCTCAAAGTCCATCACTGCCGGCATCCCCCTCTCGCTGTGGAACATAGAGGTAGGATTCTCGAAATAGAAGGACGGCTCAACTGCGCGGTAAGGTCCGTGGCCGCTCACGCCGTCATCAGCCGAGTTCGGGATGTAGAGTATGTCCGGATGCAGTCCTCTTACGGTTTTCTCAAGCCCGGCGTTCAGTTCGGCCGGCGGATAGCCCTCGTTGCGCCCGCAGTACAGGCCGACGGAAGGATGCCTGCGGATGAGGCTGACATAATCACGGGCATTGTCGAGGAACATTCCGTTGTCGTCCGGGTCAGGGCCGTCAGCCGGGTTGGCGAGCCAGAAATCCTGCCACACCACGATGCCGTACCTGTCGCAGGCGTCGTAGAACTCCTCGTCTCCTGTCTGCCCCACCCAGTTGCGGATCATATTGAGGTTCATATCCCTGTGCATCCTGACCGCAGTGTCGTATTCTTTCGCTCCGTAGCGGAGATTGTACTCGCTGAATCCCCAGTTGCCTCCCTTCGGGAAGAGCCTGCGCCCGTTGATGAACAGCTTGAGTGAAGTCTTCGCGTCCGCATAGGTGAACTCCCTTATGCCCGCACGCCAGGATATCGAATCGACAGCCTCTTCCGCGCCTTCTGGGATGAAGCTGAACGAAGCGTCGTGCAAAGCCGGTTCGCCGTAGCCGTTCGGCCACCAGAGGGCGATTTCCCGCTCTTTGAGCTGAGGATATTCCTCCGGAGTGAAAATAACGGTGCTGCTCTCTCCCGCCTTGAGAGTGATATTCCTTGAGAAGCTGATGTCGGAAAGACTTCCCCTGAGGACACCGCTTATCTCACGCACCGAAGAGTTCTCCGCTTTGACGGACAGCGACATCGATGCGAGACCGCCCTTCAGACTGCTGCTCACGAGAGGGTCGGAAAGCCGTACCGCAGCCTCCCTTTCGAGGCGCACATCGTTCCATATTCCCGCATTTCGCCCCCGCACGGTCGGAATCCAGTCCCAGCCTATCGAGGCGTGGAATGTCGGGTTGTCAGCCCCGAGCTGCCCTCCGTTGAAGTCCGGGCTCTCGGCGTTCTTCTCCTTGGCCGCCCCGTAATGGGCGTTCTTCATTATGCGCACCGCAACGGCGTTGTCAGCGTCCAGGAGCAGGTCCGTGACATCGAAGCGGGCCCGCTTGAAAGCCCCGGCGATGTCCCCGGCGAATCTGCCGTTCACATAGACCTCGGCCTTCCAGTTGATTCCGTCGAAGGCGATGACAGCCCTGTCGCCCTTCTTACGGTCAAGCGAGCCGAGAAGCCGCGAAACTTCGGCATTGTCCGGAGTCCACCTGTACCAGAAGTCCGAATTGAAGAAGGACTCGGAAATCTGCTGATTGTTGTCGGCAATCGCCGGATCGGGTACCGCTCCTGCGGCGATGTAGCTGTAGAGGACAGTCCCCGGGACGACAGCCGGTAGCCAGAGCGAGTCGTCATAGCCCGGCGAGGAAATCTGTTCACCCCCGCCGGAGACCAGAGAAGCCCGCTGAAGTTTCCAGCCCGGCTCCGCAGCCTTGCCGAAGATTCCCTTCGGCCTTGACACCGGTTTGCCGTCTGCAGCCGGGCCGAAGACCTCCATCTCGCTCAGCACGAAATGTCCGCCCGCGTCAGCGCCCTCCATAGAGAGGCGGATATGACGCGCCCTGCCCGATGCCGCGAGAGAAAAGGTAAGAGAGTCAGTCTGAGGCATCTGCGCAATCCTTTTCCAGTTCCTGGCATCATCTGAAATCTCGACATATCCGCTCTCGGGCTTATGAATCCAATGCATACGGATTCCGTTGAACTTCCGCTTCGAGCCGAAATCTATGCTGACCCACTGCGGAGACGAGTCTTCGCTCATCCACGCGCTTGAGAAGACCTCGGACGGCAGGACGCTCATCCCGCGTGACTCCCTGGAATCATACGGACCCGAGTCTGTGCTTTTGCCGAAATGCCCGTCTTCCGAGAAGTCCACCGACTTCACCGCAAGCAGAGAGGCATCCGGAAAATCGAACTCCACGCGGAAACGGCTGAAATTCTCCGCCCCTGAAAGCGGAATCTCAAGATCCATCCCGCAAGTCGGAAGGCTGATCTGCTCCGACTGCTTGTTAGGGTCGGAAACGGTCTCGAACTTGTTCCGTTTCTTCCCGGGCAGCCCTTTCCCTGAAAGGCTTCCGACAAGCTTCATCCCGTCCGAAGCGGCGCAGGCGGCATAGCAGCGCAGCGTCCAGTTCCCGACCGGGTTGCCGGAATATGCCATATGGCCCCGCACTCTCACGCATCCGGCCGTGAATGTCTGAGTACTCCATTCGTAGTCAAGGAAATCGCGGGCCTCAAGCCTGTTCAGAGAATACGGGCCTGCATCAATCGTCCAGAGCCTCTCCCTGCGGGGCAGTTCCCCCTTTGCCGTGCTGACTTTCACCAGAGCGGGTTCGGAGGTTTCAATGACCCCGTCCGTGACGAGCTGGGCCGTGAGATTGTAGTCATAATTCGACGAAGCGCAGACCGCCCTGTTCAGGGCGATGTTCTCCGTCCTCTGATTTGACGAACACCCGCACAGCCAGCCTCCGAAGAGCACCGCCGCGATTGCCGCAACCAACTTGTTTGTCTTCATAGCGATATATTCAGCAGCCTTTAAAAATATTCTGAACTCAATACACAAAGCCGAACATCCAGATCGGCACGCACTTTCCGACGGCATACTCGATGTCATCCTTCACGATGATGCCGGAGCCGGCATCCTTCAGCTGACGGCCTTTCTTGTTCTTACCACCGACTTCGAAGGTGATGCCGTCTATTTCGAAATCGGAGATTTTTGAGGAATATACAGAGTACCGCTCTTTCATCCACGCAAGAAACATCGTCTCGCGGATTGTCCCCTCATCGGCGTTCTCCGCACCGAGTGCGTAGATTATGTTCGCGTTGTTGAGATAGAGCTTCTCGATTTTCTGAAGCAGGCCGTCACCCGTGGATTTCTCCCGGAGCGCATTGAAAAGTCCGGATTTCTCCAGACACTCGACATAGTCCGGAAGAGTGTTCCGGCTGATGTCGAGGTCACGGGCAAGCGTGGCATAGTTCGGTTTGTACGGAACCGACATCGCAAGCATATACATCAGCTTCTTGAGTTTGGCGGACGCGGCGACTGTCATCTCAGCATATTTCGGAATGTCGTCCTCCACCGTCGCGTTGACCGCCTGTTTCAGTTTCACCGGGAAATCCTCCTCGGAAAAATAGGGGTAGCAGCCCTGCCGGAGATAGTCCCGATAGTACTTTATCGGACGGTGCTCTCCGTAGGGGAAATCGACCCTCCCGGCAAGGATTTCATCAAGCGGGGATGTCCCGAGCGACCAGCCCAGGGAAATGTTGAGATATTCCCGGAACGAAAGAATCGGCATCGTGTATTCAAGCGCCCTGCGGCTCAAATCCGCCTTCCCTCCCTTCCGCAGGTCGAGTATCGAACTTCCGGAATAGACGATGCTGAGCAGAGGAATCTGGTCATATATCATCTTTATCTCCGTGGACCATCCGGGATATTTATGGATTTCATCGACATAAAGCCGTCTCCCTCCGTTCTGAAAGAAGTTCAGTGCAAGATCGTAGAGGCGATGCCCCGCAAAGTAGAAATCGTCGGACTGTACATAAAGGGACTCCCCCGGCTTGTCATAAAGCTTTATGTGCTGGAGCATCATCGTCGATTTCCCGACCCCTTTCTGTCCGAGAATGCCTATCAGCCGGTTCTTCCAATTGATGGTGTCGTGAAAGGAACGGACATAAGCGGTCGGCGCCATATCAAGGCGAAGCTTGTGAGACTGTAGCAGATTATCCATATCTTCTGATGTTTACGCCGCAAATATAGCAATTCTGCACTGAAAACAGTGCAGAATCTTGCAAAAATGCACTGCTTTCGGTGCAAAATTCTGCAAAAATGCACTGCTTTCAGTGCATTTTTCATAAAAAGCGCACAAAAAGCAGTGCAGATTGACCTAAAAATGTGACTACTTCACGCAGATGTCGTCGAGGAACCAGCGGTGGAAGAGGCCGTCAGTCGGAGAGGTGAACTCGACTTTGGTGTCGGCCGTCGCTCCGGTGATGGTCTTCGTTATGGTCTGCCACCCGCTCACTGAGACATTTTCGATGTCGATCGTCGTCGCGCCGTCGATTGTGCCGCCACCGGTGATGTTGAGACGTATGGTGGTGAGGTCAGGGGTGGTGCAGTCTGTATTCGGCTTGTCCGGCGCGTTCGTTCTACCGCTTGCAGGCGAGCGGTAGGCGCAGGCCTTGAAACTGAGTCTTAGATCGCCGGCCTTGCCGAGTGCCGGAGTGATGAGCGAACCGAGGAGGTTCGTCGTGGTCATATCGCCATCACTTGCCATCGTCTGCGAATCCACATATCCTATCTGGGCATAGCCCGGGCGCTGATAGACATTGCCGAGCGCATATCCGGAAAGTGAAGCCTCCGCACCGCAGAAGTTCGCCATACCGGCAAGCCTGTCACCGACGAAGTAGTCAAGACCTCCGTTGAAGCTGTCGAAGCCTTCAAAAAGAACTGCCCCGGACTCGGCTGTACTTGCCTTCACTTCAGCCGGAGATATGGTTATCGAAGAATGGAGACGATGCTGTCCGGTACCTGAATTTTCTGCGCCGAAGCCGTCGCAACTTGTGCTCTCCTTGGATGCTTTCCCGACAGGGACTATCTTCAGATACAGCATTCCACCCTTTTTGAGGGCTATAGGGCAATTATTCTCCTTAACCTGAAAATACATATAGTATTTCCCGCTTGCCCCGACATTTGTCAGTTCGACGGTTTCACCCGCCCTTATCCAGGAGACATTGTCATTGGAATAATAGACATTCCAGTTTTTCATCCCCCAGGAACCGGCATAATAAATTCCGAAAGAAACAGTAAATGCCGAAGGAATATCCGTCTGAAGCGGAATCGTGAGAAATTCTCCGCATTCGAACGGAAGACCGCCGATGCCGTATCTGGTGCACATATTTCTTGTGTTGAGATTGTCGTGTGCCTGAGTATTCTGCGCCCAGAAATTGAACACTTTGTTAGCAGACTTTTCGGTTGAACCTGCCTTGTAGTAGGTGACCGCAGAGAGCGACAGACTCGCCCCGACAGTCTCGTCCTTTTCCGTTGCGGCAACTCCGGAATACTGCTTATACACATTGCCGGAATATGCTCCGTCAACCATTGTGTGTACCGTTTCCGAGAGAGAACCCTTGGTTATGTATTTACCGTCATCGTTGTTCGCGGTGGCGCAGTAGAACGAGAAACTGTATGGCAGGGATGTCACTCCGACCCCTGCGGACGCCTTTGACGGAGTGTCGCCGATTGAACCCATATTGTAGAGGTGCGCCCTCTCGAGAGTCGTTGTCAAGCTCGTGCTCTTTGTCGCAATCGCGTCCACCGATGTAGCGTTTTGCGCACTTCCGGACTTAGTCGTCCTGTACTCTATGAGCAGTCCCTTGCTGAGGGTGGCATTGCGGATGGCGGCATAGTAGGTTCCGGCTTCGAATGTCGCCCCGGTGATTGCATAGCGGTCGGTGTTGATGTCCGGGAAAAGATAGACCGCCTGATATTTCGAGCCTGTACCGTTGTCGTTGTAGGCATAACGTCCGACCACAGTGGTGATGTTGCCGTCTTCTCCGAGAACGACTTCGGTGTCACCTGCGATGTACTCTCCGCCGAGCGGGATTATGGCGATGTGGGTCACCTTGCCGTCGAGAAACTCCGGCACTGTGATTTTGAGCTGCGTGACCGCGTTCTTGAAAACGAGCGGATTGTTTTCAGGGTCGGTGGTCATCGCCACTGAATAGTTCATATGCCGGCCATCCACCGTGCGGACATAGGAGAATCCGTCCTTGTTACCCTTCTGACAGTCTATCAGCCAGAAATCGAAGACTCCGTTCTCCACATCGCAGCAGGCGTCACCGTCCCTCGGGCACATCGCGTAGTATTTAGCCTTGCCCTCAACCGCGCGGTCGTCTTCAGTGCTCGGCTTGAAAATCGCAGTCGTTCCGGCTCCAAGGGTGTTCACATATTTCTTGTCCTTGGTGTAGCCGTCGAGTTTGTGTGCGGCTCCCGTTCCGTCAAAAAGGGAAATCGCATCCCATTTGGTCCAGGTCACCGCGCCTGTAGAAGCGTCTATGTCCGTCCTGGTGATTTCATCGGCCACCGCCTTGAAGGTCAGGCCTTCAACCGTCTCAGTCCCGTTTTCCTCCCGTGAGTCCGGGGTCTGCTCAATCTCTTTCTGGCAGGAGACCAATGCCGCGGCCGAGAGCAGAGCCGCAAAAACGATATTATTCTTTTTCATATCAAGTTTTCTTTGTTTGAATGGTTATTAATTCCAAACGAAATCAGTTGTCTGATAATCTTCGTGCGAGGACTCCTGCAATGTCGAGTAGCCGGTGCAGAGAGCCTCGGTCAGTTTCCAGGATATGACCTCGATGTCCGGGGCCATATATCCTCCGTTGTGGTTTCCTTTGTCTTTCATTGATTTCAAGTTTTATTTCCATTGAACTTCATCGGGTTCAAACCCCTCGTGCGTGGACTCCCCCGTTGTCGGATCAGGCTCGGGTTCCGGGTCAGGGTCAGGGTCAGGGTCAGGATCTGGGTCAGGGTCGGGGTCAGGGTCAGGGTCAGGGTCAGGGTCAGGGTCAGGGTCAGGGTCAGGATCAGGGTCAGGGTCGGAGCCATCGTCTTTGACGGTGACCTTGCAGACCGCCGTGAACCCGCCGTCAACAGTGGTGACGGTGACGTCCGCCTCGCCCACGGCCAGAGCCAGCAGTTTGCCGTCCTTGACATAGACGACCGACGGATCGCCGCTTTCCCAGATCAGAGTCCCGTCAGTGGCGTCGGCAGGTGTCACCGTCGCCGTGAGCGTCTCCGTGCCTCCCTTGACAAGTTCGACTTTGTCGGGAGACAGGCTGACACCCGTGACAGGGACCGACTCGGAAGGCTTGGCGCAGGCCGCCAGCAGCAGCGCCGGCAGTGCGCCCAGAATCAGTTCGGTAATTTTCATAACAGTGTCATTTATATGGTCTATTGAAATTCAAAATGTTTCGCGCTTGCGGAACCGGAATCAGAGTTCCGGATGGCCGACCGGTTCAGAAAACCAGCGTGGCGACAATCGGATAATGGTCTGAAGGATAACGGATCTTGCGATAGACATCCGTCACCACCCGGTAGGACTTGACGGAGTTGAAGTCGCTGTACCAGATGAAATCGATGATACCGCTTCCGCCGCCCCAGCCGTTGTAGGTATTCTGGGTGTCCCTGAGATTCTTCGGATCATCCCCGATTTCGTTGGCGTTCTTCATAAGCTTGCGTATCGCGGCGAAGTTCGTGTTGTCAGCCGTGATGTTGAAGTCGCCGGTAAGGATTGCCGGGCAGCCGTCCGGGTTGAGTACGGAGAGCTGCCTTGCGATGAGCTGGAGAGCGTAGTAATTGGCATCCGGATTGAGCGGCCCGTGGGTGTTCATATAGAAGAACTTCTCCGAAGTGGCAAGATCGGTGAACAGCGCCCAGACTGCAAGCCTACGGTAGGCCTCACCCCAGCCATAGGACGGCTTGTCCGGCGTGTCAGAAAGCCAGAAGCGTCCCCAGCTCTCAAGCTTGACTCGCTTGGTGTTGTAGAATATGTTCATATGCTCGCCGGCGTTCTGCCCGTCGTCACGGCCCACGCCTACATCTTCGTAATCAGGACTCTGGCTCCGTATGTAGGCGAGCTGCTCCAGAAGAGCCTCCTGCACGCCGAAGACAGTCGGGTTCTCCTTGTAGATGATATCAGTGACCGCGTACTTGCGGACATCCCAGTTGTTCTCTTCGTTCTTTTCGGAGGTCTTCAGCCTGACATTGAACGACATAACTTTGAGTTCCCCGTCTTCGACGGTGTCCTGGACGATGGTGTCGTCGATGTCCGAACCCTTGTCGTCGCTCTTGTTCTGGCCGTAGGCGGGGATGTACATCGAGTTGTCGGCTTTCAGGCAGCCGTTGAACGCCGCAAGCGCGATTATGAATGCTATAATTTTCCTCATAATATGTTATTTTACAAGTATTTCATCTATGAACCAGCGTGAGAACTGTCCTTCCGCCGGAGCGCTGGTGAACGTGATTGTGGTCGCGGCGGTCGCCCCCTTGATGCTGAAACTGTAGTTTTTCCAGCGGTAGTCCGTCGGCAGAGCGCTGACCTTTACTGAAGTCGCCCCGTTGATTGTGCCTCCGCCATTGACTGTGACGACAGCCTCCGTGATGTCCGGAGAGATGATATCCGGGACTGTGGAGTTCTCTCCCGGACGGTTCGCAGGGGTTCTGAACGCCGCAGCCTTGAAACTGAGGGTGAAGTCGCCCGCCTGTCCGAGAGGCGCGGTGGTCAGGCTGCCCTTGACTCCTTCATATTTCTGTCTTGAACCCGTCGTCTCGTCGTTCACGAAACCGATCTGGGCGTATCCCGGGCGCTCATATACCTCCGTTCCCGTCATACCCCTCGACTGATCGGATTTCCAGACCGTGATTTTCGAGCCGCAGTAGTTCGCGAGCGCGGCGTTGCGGTCGCCGTAGAACCAGTCCGCGCCCTGTGTGAGCTTGTCGAACGGCTCGAAGAGCACCGCGCCTTCAGGAACTGCGGTGGACTGTTCGGTCGCATCCTGCAGGATTATCGCGGAATGCAGACGGATGTAGCAGCTTGAGCCGTGACCGTCCGCGTTGAAGTTGCTCGGGTTGCAGCCGTCAGTCCCGCTAGGAGTCAGCTTGAGGTGGAGGTTGTTGTCGGCCTCGAACGGAGAGTCCGGAGTGACGGTGACGCAGAAACGGTAGTAGTAGCTTCCGCCAGAGCAGGCGTGGCCCAAAGTGACATCACCGGACTCGATCCAGTTGTTGCCGTCGTGCGAATAGGAGAGTTTCCAGCGGTTGATGCTCCAGTCCGCGCCCGCGAGTCCGAAGATTACGTTGAACTTGGACGGGAGGTCGGTCTGGAGAGGGACGGTGAGCCACCATCCGCACTCGGCGCTCGGCGTGGTCTTGCTGTCAGGCGACACGAAACCGGCGGTGTTGATGTTGTCGTTGCCGCCCGGTTCGGACCAGCAGTTGGTCTGCCCCTTGCCGGAGAGAGTCTTGCTGAGGTCGGAGGCGTAGGCGGTCATCTCGAGATAAGAGCCTATGTTCTCGTCCTTCTCAGTCGCGACTATGCCTGAAATGGTTTTTGTGGCGGCCATCCAGGTCAGCGGCGTGTAGTCGGTGTATTTCATCTCGGCCGCATTGGTCTTGCTGTTGTGGATGTCGCAGTAGAAAGAAAAGGCGTAAGGAAGCGACTTTATGCCTGGTAGCTCCCCAATGCGGAACTTGCCGAACTTGACCGCGTCGGTGTTCTGCGGGCGGAGTGAAGGCCGGCCGTCGGACTTAGCCACAGCGATGCCGCAGACCGTTCCGCTGCCCTTGTTGTAGGTGGCCTCGGAAAACAGAGCGTCGGCCTTGACGGTAAGTTTCACCTGCTGACCCGACCTGTTCTCCACGACCGGGCTTGAGCCGAACTCCTTGTCGACATAGTCCGCAACAGGCTGGAACTTGTTGAGTTTGACCAGCATAGATTCATAGTTCCCGGTTGCGAGCTCCCCATATTCGAGAACCGGCGGGACGATTTCCAGAGGGCTGCACTCCCCTGTCGCCGGCATCTCCGCCGGATAGAGAGTGAGCACTCCGTCTTCGGAACGCTTCAACGTCGCCCCGGCAAGGTCGAGGGACATCTGCATACCGAAGTCAAATGCGGGCATATCCTCGCAGCAGACGGCGATTCCGCTCGACTTCTGAGTGAAACTGTCCTGAATGAAGACGGTGTTGAGAGGATAATTTCCGTTCTCCCTGTCGATGGAGACGAATCCCGCGATATTCCCGGTCGGGAACACATAGGACGAACCCTTTTTCTCCATAGCCCTCACTGCTGACAGCGGGAGCGGCCCGTCCCCGTTTCCGGAGAGCTGGGTGATTTCAATCTTTCTGCTCAGATTGCCGTCCGCACTGCGGAGCACGATCTCCGCGCTGCGCTCCACCCCGTCGTTGGCAGACACCGTGAGAGTGAAACCGGAGTTTCCGACCGCCTCCTCGAATGCGGAGGTCAGCCAGTTCTCGGCGATGGCGTCAAGTTCCCATGCGGTGTTGGAGACTACGTTTATTTCATAATCCGCTCCGAAAGAGGGGGCGACTATGCTCTCCCTGTCCGGATTTATGATCTGCATCGGCAGAGCCACTTCCTTTTTGCAGGAGATGGCCGCCAGCAGAAGAGTTGTCAAAAGATATATCGGCTTTTTCATAATTGACTACCAGTTGGGATTTTGCTTGATGTTTCCGTAGGTGAGGGTTATCTCGTCGGTCGGAATCGGGTAGAGATAGTCCCTGTCCTCGTTCCAGTTCCGTTCTATGTCGGAATGTATGGTGAGGTAGCCGGAGGTTTTTTCGGAGAGGTTGGCCTCGCTGAGCGACATATAGACCACTCCTTCCTTCTCGTCGGGTTTGGTTCCGGAATATATCACCAGATCCGTGCTGCCGTCGGAGTCGAGGTCGTAGGAGCCGGCTGACGGGAAATACATTCCGTAATATGGCCGCTCGAACCTCTTGCCGGCTTTCCATCTCATAAGATCCCAGTACCTGAACCCCTCGCTGAGCAGTTCCACGGTCCTTTCGCGCCGGATTTCGAGAATGACACCGGCGTTCGGGCCGGTGACCCCGGTGTAGCCCGTGACAGGGTCGGACAGATACGGGTCGGGATTTGAGTTCGCCGCTTCCAGATCGAGCGAAGGCATACCCACCCTTCCCCTTATCTTGTTTATGCTCCTGTCAAGTTCGGTCTGCGTGAGCGTGCCGAGTTCGGCAAGGGACTCCGCGTGGTTGAGATAGACCTCGGCCGTGCGGAAAATCGGCATATCGTTCTCGGAGGAATTGTAGGAGTCGAATTGGGCGGCGCAGACATATTTCGTTATCTGATAGCCGGTTATGCAGGCTGCGAAATTCGGGGCGCTCTTCGCTGTGGAGCCCAGCCTCGTATATCCCGGTGTCCTGATGGACTGGGCGAGACGCGGGTCTCTCGATGCTGTCTCCTCGATGAAGGTCATAGTCTCGTAGCCCGGCTTGTCGGTGAACCGCGTGCCGTCGGCCATCAGGTACATATTCACCACATCCTTGGCGAGACCGCTGCGACCCATAGTCGGGGAGGTGAAGAAGCCGTTCACGTCGTGGACGAGTCCGAGGCTCGAATTGTAGGCGCGGGCGAGGATGACCTCGGTCGTGTTCGCGCTCTGGGAGTTGAAGAGGCTCCTGTACGGCTCGGAACCGCCGGTGTAGATGGAATATCCCGATTCCTTTATGAACTTCGTCGAAGCGTCGACCCCGGCTTCAAGCACTTCCTCCCAGCCTTCGATGCCGTGATATTTCCGGAAAGTCCCCTCGAAGAGGCACATACGGCTCTTCAGGGCCAAAGCCGTCCATTTCGTGACGGTGTAGGCGGATTTCGTCGTCCAGAGATGCTCGATGGCGAAGTCGATGTCCTCCAGCATTCTGGTGAAGACATATTTCCTGTCGTCCCTTCCGTTGTAGAGGCCTTCGTCCTGGGCCGTGAAAGTCCGGTCTATCCAGGGAACGTCGCCGTAATAGCGGATTTTGTCGAAATAGAAATATGCTCGGAAGAAGCGTGAGAGGGCTATATATCTGTTTCTTACGGCAAGATCTGCGCACTGGTCGGCGTGTTCGAGGAAGAAGTTGATGTCGCGCAGACGGTCCCAATTCCAGAGCGACGAAGAGGACGGGACGAGCCTCGTGCCCCTCGCCACATCGGAGACGGTGGTCGTGTAGATGTAGTCGGCAGATTCGCCATAGACGGACGACGCTCCTGGGAATATGAGATAGAACTCGTTCGTATAGAGTTCACAGTCCGTCTCGTCGGTGAAATAGGTTTCCGGAGTGACCTTGTCTTTCGGCGTCCTGACGAGAAAATCTTCGCAGGAGACGGCAAGAGCCGCCGCAGCCAGAAGACATATAATATATGGTAATATCCTTTTCATTTCCTAAAATTTAACGGTGACGCCGAAGCTGAAAGTCTTGTAGAACGTGTAGGTGTCGGCGGTGGAGCTGTTCCCGTTGCTGGAGAGATGCTCCGGATCGACATACCTGTTGATTTTCTTCAGCGGCGACCAGTACCAGAGGTTCTCGCCGGCGAAATAGACCCGCAGCCCGGAGAGCCTTATCTTCGAGAGCAGCTTCTCAGGCAGGGAATATCCGAAACTCAGGTTCTTGAGACGGATGTAGGCGAGGTTCTGAAGGTAGCGGTCGTTGGTGTAGTAAACCATTCCGTTGAGCGCGGCATAGCCCCTCGCCCTCGGGAAATAGGCGTCGGTGTTGGTCTCGGACCAGACGTTCTTCATAAAGTCGCGTCCCACGAACGAGCAGTAAGGCCGGCAGTAAGGGCCCCAGAAACGCATATTTTCGTAGCTCGGATACCAGTCCTGATGACCTATGCCCTGAAAGAAGACGGAGAAGTCGAATCCGCAGAAGTTAGCCCCGAGATTGAATCCGTAGGAGAATCGCGGCTGGCTGTTGCCTATAATCACGCGGTCGCCCGGGTCGGAGAGGGTGTTCTGTCCCTGGTCCACCTTACCGTCGCCGTTGAGGTCGAGGTATTTGAGGTCTCCGCCCCTGACTCCCTTGCCGTAGTCGCCGATGCTCGAATAGTCCGACTTGTACGGGAACTGGAGATTCACCTGACTGGCATATTCCGCAGCCTCGGCGTCGTTGGCGAAGAGGCCGTCCACCCTGAAGCCCCAGATTTCCCCGAGACGTTTGCCCACATAGGGATCGCTGAGGATTCCTGAAGGGTTGTCGCAGCGGGTGTACCATGCCTTGTAGTCGGAGAGCGAACCGCCGACGGTGTAATCGAAACGTCTCGAACCGATGTTGAAGGAGTCCTTCCAGCTGAGTTGAATCTCCCAGCCGAAAGTTCGGAGGTCGTTGGCGTTGACAAGAGGCTCGGTCGCGCCGTAGGTCGAAGGCAGTTTCTTGCCTGTGGTGAGAATGCCTTTGGTGTCACGGACATAGACATCGCCGGTGAAGGTCAGCCTGTCCTCCCAGAAGCCGGCGTCCAGACCGAGGTCGGCGGAGGTGACGGTCTCCCAGGTGCCCGAAGACACGGGGGCGGAGACGGTGGCGTGATTGGCGTGCGACTTCCCGTCGAGGGTGTAGTTCATATGCCCGCTGGTGCTTACCGTCTGGTAGTAGGCGTAATTGTCGATGTTTTGGTTTCCGAGAGAGCCGTAGGAAGCGCGGATCTTGAGGTTGTTCATCACGCGTTTCGCGGATGCCATCCAAGGTTCTTCGCTGAGCCTCCACGCGAGCGACGCAGACGGGAAGAAACCCCACTGATGTCCTTTGAGGAACCGTGAGGAGCCGTCCAGACGGCCGTTGGTCTCGGCGAGATAGCGGCCTTTGTAGGAATAGGTGAAGCGGTAGAAAAGGCCGGCGAGCTCGTATTCGTTCACGCCGCCCGTCAGCCTGTCGATGTTTCCGACGGCGAGATTGAAGTCGGACATATCCTCGGAGAGGAGGTCGTCCCTTCTGACTTCAATGTTCGTCTTGGAATAGTTCTCGTAGTTTATGCCGGCCGTGCCGGTGAAGCTGTGGTCATTATCCCCCCCCCAGGCGTTTTCGTATGATATATAGGCATTTGCGACGTGCAGATCCTTGGCGGACGACATCTCGTCATAACGGTCTTTCCAGTCGCTCGTAGGCTCCTGCGCTATGATGCCCGGGTACATCGAGTATTCCACGGTGGTGTCCCTGTACTTGGTCCCCGAACCCTGATAGGCGTAGGAATAGTCGAGAACCATTTTCAGATGTTTCGTGAGGTCGGCTGTGAGGGTGGAGGAGATGGTCACTTCCTGACGCTTGTTGATTGACCACTGCTTGCCCTTGTAGAGCATCGCGCTGTAGCCGTCCATCACATAGTGCGAGGACGAGTTGGTCATCAGTGTGTGGGAGACCGCCGTCCCGTCCGGGTTCACCGGCACGAGAGAGGCGAGAGCGTGCATATACGGCTGCCTGAAACGGCCTCCGTTGGCGTTGTAGTAGTTCCGGGCGAAGTATCGCATATTGGTGGACAGACGCAGCCACGGCCGGATCTTGACATCGGTCTTGGCCCTGACGTTGTAAGAGTCGAAATAGTCCTTGCCTATGCGGAAGTTTCCGTCCTGATGGTAGTAGCGTCCGGAGACCATATAGTTGACATTCTTCGAGCCTCCGCTCACGTTCACATTGTAGTCCTGCGTCGGACGGGTCTCGTCGAACATCCAGTTGTACCAGTCGAAGTTGGCGAGATAGACATAGGAGAGCTGGCCGTTCCTCATCTCGGTCACGACCCAGGGCCTCTCGGGATTCTCGGTGACATCGTTCCTGCGCTCCCAGAGCCTCTGGTAGTCGTAGTCGGTGTAGCTCGTGTACGGAACTCCCTGACGGGTGGACATAAAGAGGTCGGCGATGTAGGCGCTGTAATATCCCCTGGTCTCGAAGTCGGTGCTTACGGTGTTGTCGCTGAAGGAGTATCGCGCGTCGAACGTCACCTGCGGCGGAGTGTCCGCTTTGCCGGACTTGGTGGTGACGAGTATGACTCCGAACGCGCCCCGGGCTCCGTAGATGGCCGCCGAGGAAGCGTCCTTGAGAACGGAGATGGACTCTATGTCATTGGGGTTGATTCGCGAAAGGTTGGTCTCCACCCCGTCCACGAGCACGAGGGGCGAACCGCCGTTCGGGGAGGTGTTGCCACGGATGTTGAACGAGGCCTCCTGCGACGGGCTTCCGCTGCTGATTGTGACATTGAGGTTGGGGATGAGTCCCTGAAGAGCCTGACCGACGGTTGCGACAGGACGGTTCTCGATGTCTTTCGCCGTGACGGCCGAAACTGCGCCGGTGAGGTTGACCTTCTTCTGCACTCCGTAGCCGACCACGACGGTCTCGGCAAGGAGCTCGCTGTCAGGTTTCATCTGAATCTCGAAAAGCGCCCTGCCTGAAATCGCTTCGCTTATGTCGGCGAAGCCTATGCAGGAGAACTCGAGTTTCTGTCCGCGTTCCGGAACTGAAGGAAGTTCGAGGATGAACTTGCCGTCGATGTCGGCTACGCTTCCGTAGGTCTTGCCGGACTGTTTCACGACGGCGCTCGCTCCGGGCAGCGGCTCTCCGTTCTCGTCCCGGATTGTACCCCGGATGGTGAACTTCCCTCCTCGGGCTGCCTGCGACTGGCTTTCCGCCTCGGCCGGCTCAATGCTCAGGAAAATTTTCCTGTTGTCGAAACTGCATCTGACTCCCGGTATAATCTGCGAGAGTACATTGGGGATTGTCTGTTCTTTCACATCCACCGAGACGAGCCGGCTGTCGTCGATTTCGGTGTTGTTGTAGAAAAAGGCATAATCCGTCATCGTCTGAATCCTGTCCAGAACGGCTTTCACCGTGACATTGTCCATCCTGACGCTGATCCGCTCCGGAGGTTGCGCCCCGGCGGGTCTTGTCAGAAGGAGAAGTACGGCAGCCGTGATGAACAACAGCGTCTTACCTTTCATAATGTGGTGGTTAATTTGTGGTTATATGTTTGTGTTTCAGTGTATGCTTATTTCGTTCCCGTTGATGGTGTAGCCGTGACCGGAAATCCTCGAAATTGCATTGAGTATCTCCGCAAGCGGCTCCCCTCTCACGGTGAGGGTCAGCCGCACGGAGGCCGCGTCCTCGTCCATATTTATCTTCACGTTGTACCAGTGTTCGAGGCTCGTCATTATGTCGCCGAGTTCGGCGTTGGCGAACTCCAGACGGTCGCCGGTCCAGGACAGGTGGTTGACCGCCTTTTCCTTACGGTGGCTGACAGTTCCGGAAACGGGGTCGAAGGTGAACGCCTCGCCGGGTAGCAGAGCCGTCTGCGGGAAGCTTTTCGAACTGAGGCTCACTTTCCCGCTTTCAAGATAGACGCTCTCGGGACGTGAGTCGTAGGCTGAAAGCGTGAACCTCGTTCCCAGCACTTCGACCGCGACATTGCGCGTGCTCACCACAAACGGATGTTCCGGGTCTTTCTCCACATCGAAGAAAGCCTCCCCGTCGAGGTCGAGACGGCGGACTTTGCCCCGCAGATTGTCGGAGTAACTCAGCGTGCTGTGCCTGTTCAGCCAGACGGACGAGCCGTCCGGGAGGGCGAAATGTGCCTTTGAGTCGGAGGTGGAGAGTATGGTGGTCGTGGAGGAGCGTCCGGTCAGCAGGAGTGCGGTGCTCAGTACGAGTCCCAGGCAGGCCGCAGCGCCCAGCACGGCGGAGAGGCGTTTCCAACGGCGCAGCTGAGAGAACTCCGACGGTCTCTCGGCAGCCTTCGCGTCACGGAGCACTTCAGCGGCATCCGGCAGCAGATCCGACGCATCGTAGCGATCCCGCCCAAGAGACATCTCGTCCCAGATATCCTCCATAGCCCGTTCCTTTTCCGCCGCGTCCTTCCTGTCGAGAAACCACGACGCAAAGGCCGAACGGACCTGTCCGGGCACATAGTTCTCTGCAAACGAGTCTATCAGCTCTCTGATGCGAAGGTATTTCATAATGTTAAACTCTCACACGGCATATAGACTCCCAACCCCGCCCTGACGCACAAGGGGATGACTGAAAATTTTCAGTCATCCCCTTTTTTAGCTCCGCAGCGGCTGTAGTTTGTCTCTGAGAGGGCTCCGCTCACTTCGTTCGCTCCGGCCCCTCCCATCGTCCTCTGCGTCATCGCTGCGCTTTATTTCTCAACCACCTGTCACCTCGTGACAGCCCGTTATGCGTACGATTCGGCGATTTTGGTCCGTATCTCCGAGAGAGCGGCACTGAGGTGGTTCTCGACCGTGCGCAGGTCGATGCCGAGCCGTGAGGCAATCTCGCGGTTGTCCACATTCTGGTAGCGGCTGAGCCTGAACACCTCGCGGCGGCGCGGCGGCATATTGCTCACGGCATCGAAGATTATCATCTGAAGTTCGTCAAAACTTATCTCCGCGCTGGTAATGTCGGAAAAGTCATCCGACGATGTCAGCGTTTCCGCGATGTAGCGGCGGTTGACAATCTGAGCCTCGAAATGGTCGGTGACGGCATTCCTGAGCATACGGAAAAGATAGGCGCTGAAGGAGGCGACTCTGGCAAGGCTTTCCCTCCGCAGCCAGATTTTCACAAAGGCGTCGTGTACGATGTCCTTGGCGGTATGGCCGTCTTTGACAAAGGAGAGGACAAAGCAATAGGCGACTCCGCCGTACTGGTCGTACAGTTGTCCGAACGCCCTCTCGTCTCCACGGGAAAGCCGGATAATCAAAGCAGTTTCGTCGCCTCCTGGCATATCAAGTCACACTTCGCAAGTATTAAACTTTTGGCTCACCCTCACGCTTTCGCGGACTGCAGGGATTACATTTCAGAACAGCAGGTCCGTCACCTGGGTGAAGACATTTTCGGCAGTGAAGCCGAGTTTCTCGTCAAGCACCTTGTACGGGGCGGAGAAGCCGAAGCTTTCAAGCCCATAGACGGTGCCGTTCGAGCCGACGAGTCCCTGAAGGGTCAAGGGCAAGCCTGCGGTGAGTCCGAAGACATTCGCTCCCGGCGGAATCACTTCCTCCTGATACTCAACGCTCTGACTGCGGAACAGGCCCTCGGACGGAGCTGAGACGATGCGGCAGCGGATGCCTTTACCGCGCAGAAGTTCCGCGCCGGCAATAAGCGTCGCCACCTCAGAACCCGAAGCCACAAGAACCACCTCGTTCCGGCCGAGACCGTAGTCGTGGAGCTTGTCAGAACCGGCCACGATGTATGCGCCTTTGGCAACCTGCTGATAGTCATTTTCTTCCGGAAGGCTCTTTATGTTCTGCCTTGACAGGATGAGCGCGGAAGGAGTCTTTGTGTTCTCCATCACGAGTTTCCACGCCTGGGTCGTCTCCTCCGAGTCGGCCGGACGGAGCACGAGCATGGAGTTCTCCCCGTGATGGTTCTTGAGTTTTTCCATCAGCCGGATCTGAGCCTCCTGCTCGACAGGTTCGTGAGTAGGCCCGTCCTCGCCGACACGGAATGCGTCGTGCGACCAGATGAACTTCACCGGAACTTCCATCAGAGCCGCCATCCTGACGGCCGGCTTCATATAGTCCGAGAACACGAAGAATGTCGCGCAGGCAGGAATCACTCCCCCGTGGAGAGCCATTCCTATGCAGCAGCAGGCCATCGTAAGCTCTGAAACTCCCGCCTGAAGGAACGCGCCGGAGAAATCCCCCGCCTTGAACGCGTGGGTTTTCTTGAGGAAGCCGTCCGTCTTGTCGGAGTTGGAAAGGTCGGCCGAAGCGACAATCATATTCTCCACCTCGACTGCGAGTGTCCCGAGAACCGCAGCGGACGCGCCTCGGGTGGAATCGTCCCTCTTCTGCTGAATCGCCCTCCAGTCTATGTCAGGAACCTCACCGGAGAACCACCTCGCCTTTTTTGCGGCGAGTTCCGGATTGGCCGCCGCCCATTGAGCCTCTTCGGCCTTGCGTGCTGCGACTATTCCCTTGAGCTCCTCACGCCGTGCTGCATAAATCGCCTTGGTTTCAGAGAAAATCACGAAAGGATTCTCAGGGTCTCCCCCGAGAGCCTTGACGGTGTTGAGATAAGCGTCGCCTCCGAGAGGTGCGCCGTGGGTGGCGCAGCAATTCTCGTAGCTTGAGCCGTCGGCGCGGAGAGCGCCCTTGCCCATCACCGTGTTTCCGATGATGAGGGTCGGCTTCCCGACCGTTGCCAGAGCCTCGTCGAGGGCCCCGCGGATCTGCTCGACATCGTTCCCGTCGATTTCAATTACGTTCCAGTTCCACGCACGATACTTCGCCGCGACATCCTCGTTGTCGACCACGGCTGTCTCCGTGGAGAGCTGGATGCGGTTGGAGTCGTAGAACATTATGAGGTTGTCCAGCCCGAGAGTTCCCGCTATGCGGCCGGAGCCCTGCGAGATTTCCTCCTGGATGCCTCCGTCGGAGATGTAGGCGTAAATCCGCTGCCCCATCACCTTGCCGAGACGCGCCCCGAGGAACTTCGCCGCTATCGCCGCGCCGACTGCGAAGGTATGTCCCTGGCCGAGCGGTCCGGAGGTGTTCTCAATCCCCCTTTCAACGCAGCGCTCCGGATGTCCCGGAGTCGGACTTCCCCACTGGCGGAACTGCGAGAGCTCGTCCGTGGTGAACTTGCCGGTGAAGGCGAGGACGGAGTAGAGCATCGTGCTCATATGCCCCGGGTCGAGGAAGAAACGGTCACGACCCTCCCAGAACGGGTTTTCCGGGTCATAGACCAGATACTCGGAAAAGAGCGTGTTGATGAAGTCGGCACCGCCCATTGCACCGCCCGGATGTCCGGACTTCGCCTTTTCAACCATAGAAGCCGCCAACACACGGATGTTGTCAGCGGCTCTATTCATATTCTTTATATCATTTTTCATTTTCCATCATTTATGTGATGCGAAAAGTTTCGATTTTCAATCGCCACTTTTCTGCGCTCGGCAGTCCCAAATTCATCTGGACTGCTCCCGCTTATCGAAAAGTTCGTATAAAAGGTGGGATTTCAAGGCTTGCGAGGCGGAAAAACCGGAGCAACCTTGCGGTTGTGAGGATTTTTCCGATGAGCGTAACGCAGAAATCACCCTTTTATACGGCTTTTGGGGTTGTGAGGATTAAAAAGCTGAGCACAATGCAATCCGCTTTTATGCGCCCATCACATCAGAAGGACTGGGCGATGGCAATAAAGTCCTCCGCCTTCAACGCCGCCCCTCCGATGAGTCCGCCGTCGATGTCAGGCTGCGCGAAAAGCTCCTTCGCATTTGAAGGCTTGCAGCTTCCGCCGTAAAGGATGGTGATTTCCTCCGCAAGCGCGCCGAACTTCTCAGCAAGCACCTTGCGCACGCAGCAATGTATCTCCTCAGCCTGCTCCGCAGTGGCGGTCTTGCCCGTTCCGATTGCCCAGACAGGCTCGTAAGCCACGATGACCTTCGCCATCTCTTCCGGAGTGAGGGTGTAGAGCACATTCTTCACCTGCTCGGTGACAACCTCGAAATGCTTTCCGGCCTCGCGCTGCTCGAGGTTCTCCCCGATGCAGAAAATCGGCGAAAGCCCTGCTGCAAGTGCCAGATGGACTTTCTCGACGAGTTTCGCATCTGTCTCTCCATAATACTGACGGCGCTCGGAGTGTCCGAGAATGGTGTATCCGCAGCCCACTGAAGCGAGCATATTCACGGCGACCTCGCCTGTGTAGGCACCCTTCTCCTTGTCGGCGCAGTTCTGTGCCGAAAGCCCGACGGCAGTTCCCTTCACGACCTCAGCAACCGGTGCGAGGTGCACGAACGGAGGCGCGATGATAAGTTTGACATCTGAAGGAACCTCAGCTGACTTTGCGACAACAGCCTTTGCGAGTTCTACGCCCTCAGGAACCGTGGTGTTCATTTTCCAGTTTCCTGCAACAATGTGTTTTCTCATTTCAATGAATATTTAATCGTTATATCTTTAAAATTATCGTCTTCTCTAACTCATTCTTCCGGGATTCGGACATATGCCCGCAACTCCCGCACTCCGGCGGAAAAACCGCCGTATCCAAAACCTTGCAAAGGTACGAATCTGTTTTGAATAAAAGAAAAAGAATCGTCGATTGAAAATCTTGGGAATTTTTCATTGAAAATCTTGGGAATTTTTCATTGAAAATCTTGGGAATTTCGTACCTTTGCACCGGACATAAAATTATATAATCTTCGTAAAATGTACTATCATAGACTCATAGAAGAGAAAATCGCCCTGAAATTGAAGTCGTCTGGAGCCGTGTTGATTGCAGGGCCGAAGTTCTGCGGGAAGACCACGACGTGCATGCTCTACCAGAAGAGTTTCGTGAAACTGAATACGAAACAGTCAATTATGATGGCGAGGATGAACCCAAGGGCAGTGCTCGAGGGCGAGAAACCCCGTCTGATTGACGAGTGGCAGAAAGCCCCGGACATCTGGAATCAAGTGAAAGACGATCTTGACTTTCAATATGAATTCGGGAAATATATCCTGACCGGCAGTTCGACTCCTGCTGACAAAACGGAGGTTCATCACAGCGGTGCGGGAAGAATCACCCCTCTGCGGATGCGCCCGATGACGCTGTGGGAGTCCCGCGAATCGAAGGGGACGGTGTCTCTGAAGGGGCTGTTTGACGGCGGGAGGGATTTCCCGTGGGACTCGAACAAGGACTTTACACTGGACGATGCGGCCTTCCTTCTGTGTCGTGGCGGCTGGCCGATATCGGTGCTGGCTCCCCGGGATATAGCCCTTGAAATCACGAAGAACTACTATAACGGCCTGTTTGTATTCGAGGACAGCGAAAATGAGCGTTTCCGAAGCAAGAAGCCAGAAGTTCTGAGGATGATATTGCGCAGCTATGCCCGAAACATTTCCACTGAGGCGGCGGTACAGACGATTCTGTCGGACATACGTCAGAGCAATGAGAGGACGATGGATGTGAAAACCTATGAGGACTATATGGAGGCTTTGAAAGACTTGTATATCATTGAGGATATGGAGGCATGGAATCCGAACATCCGGTCGAAGACATCCATCAGGAGCACTCCTACGAGGCATTTCACGGATACTTCGATAGCCTGCCGCAGTCTGGGGGTGAGTCCGGAGGATCTGAAGCGTGACCTGAACAGTTTCGGTCTGTTTTTCGAAGACTTCGCGGTGAGGGATCTCAGGGTCTATGCCGACAGTCTGGGCGGGAGCGTGATGCACTATCGCGACAATGCCGGGCTGGAATGCGATGCCGTGGTACATCTGGAAGATGGACGCTGGGGCGGCATTGAGATAAAGCTCGGCGGGGAAGAGCTGGTGGAAGAAGGAGCGTCATCGCTGAAAACGCTGAAAAACAAGATTGCGGAGAAGAGTGACGAAAAAATGCCATCATTCCTGCTGGTGCTGACAGCGGTGGGAGGTGCGTACAGGAGAGAAGACGGAGTGTTTGTGGCACCCGTCAATCTGCTAAAGCCGTGAGAATGGCATGGAAACAAGAGAGCAGGAACAGAACGCGCAAATAGCAAATATTTACTTAAAATTTCATTACCTTTGCGGTTCGCGTCCGGAAAGGACGGAAATCATAGAAAGGATAAACACAGAATGATTCGATAACGGATTTTATAACGGAGAAATTGAAGTGATGAAGAATTTTGTAGAGGAATTGAAATGGAGGGGCATGATTCAGGACATTATGCCGGGAACTGAGGAGAAACTTCTGGAAGGGCCGACGGCGGCGTATGTCGGGATTGACCCGACTGCAGACTCACTGCACATCGGACATATGGTCAGCATAATGATTCTCAAGCACTTCCAGAACTGCGGGCACAAGCCTTTCGCGCTTGTGGGGGGCGCAACGGGAATGATCGGCGACCCGTCTATGAAGTCTCAGGAGCGCAACCTTCTGGACGAGGAGACTCTTGCGCACAACGTGGCCTGCATCAAAAAGCAGCTTTCCCGTTTCCTCGATTTCGACTCCGGCGCGGAGAACTGCGCCGAACTGGTGAACAATTATGACTGGATGAAGGGCTGGAGTTTCCTCGATTTCACCCGCGACATCGGAAAGCACATCACCGTCAACTATATGATGGCGAAGGACAGCGTGAAGAAGAGGCTCTCAAGCGAGTCCCGCGAGGGAATGTCGTTCACCGAGTTCACCTACCAGCTGCTTCAGGGCTATGACTTCCTCTACCTCTACGAGCACAAGGGCTGCACGCTCCAGATGGGCGGCGCGGACCAGTGGGGCAACATCACCACAGGCTCGGAGCTCATCCGCCGCATGCTCGGCAAGGAGGCCTACGCGCTCACCTGCCCGCTCATCACCAAGGCCGACGGCGGCAAGTTCGGCAAGACCGAGAAAGGCAACATCTGGCTCGACCCGGAACGCACCTCGCCGTACCAGTTCTACCAGTTCTGGCTCAACGTGAGCGACGAGGACGCGGCGAAGTACATAAAGATATTCACGATGCTCGACAAGGAGACCATAGACGCGGCAATCGCATCCCACGCCGAAAATCCGGGCGCGCGCTCGCTCCAGAAGCTGCTCGCCAAGGAGGTGACGACAATGGTTCACGGAGAGAAGGAATATGAAAACGCGGTCGCGGCTTCCGGAATCCTCTTCGGCAACGCCACTTCCGACCAGCTGAAGGCTCTCGACGAGAAAACTTTTCTTCAGGTCTTCGAGGGCGTCCAGACTTTCTCCGTCTCTCCTGACAAACTTCCGTGCAACATCATAGACCTTCTCTCGGTCGAAACCTCGTTCTTCCCGTCGAAGGGCGAATGCCGCAAGATGATTCAGGGCAACGGAGTCAGCATCAACAAGGAAAAAGTCGGCGACATCAACGCGCAGATTGGTATGGAGTCAGTCCTCGACGGCAAGTACATCCTCGCCCAGAAAGGCAAGAAGAACTACTGCATAATCCGCGTGGAGTAATTGACGCTCAAGCACCGATGCCGAATGCCGGCACAAGGCAGATTATTAGAACATGAACTCAGGAAGAGAAAAACGAAGGATATTTTACATCTGTCTGATTTTCGTCACATTGACAGCCGCGTATTTTATGCCTGCCGCGAAACTCGAAGAGGTGCTGCCGGAGAGTGTCGTGAAGTTCCGGATTGCATATCCGGTTGCCGCTCTTGCGCTTATGGGGGCTTACCTCGGCATCGGATGGAAGTTCGTGGCGGCATTCCTTTTCTCCTGCACGGGCGATGCCATGGGAGCCTACGGGAGTTTTTTTGGTCAGATGGGCTATTTTGCCGCAGCGCATATCATGCTGATATGGGCCTTTGCGGAGAGGTTGTGTAAAGCGCCGGGCTGCGGGACAGCCAAGCATAAACAAGGCGTGAACGCCGGCTGTCCCGAGGATGATTTCCGGAGTTCAAAAACTTGGCGGATTCTTGTGATGCTGGCTGTCGCCGCGGCATTGGTGTTCGCTTTCGCGTTCGTCATTCCGAAAGTTTCCGAAACCGCGCTGCAAATCGGATGCGGCATCTATGCCGTCCTAATCGCCGCGATGTTCGGTCTCGCCCTCCTGCAGCGCCCGTCGCTTTTCGCCGTCGGAGCCGCGCTGTTCCTGATTTCAGACATGATTCTTTCATGGAACAGGTTTGTCGGTCCTGTCTCTGCCGAACGATGGCTGATTATGGTGCCGTACTACCTCGGACAGCTGCTGATCTGGAACGGCGCCGTCAGCACAATGAAATGCGAACACAAATAAACAGTTTCTTAGTGCTTGCCGAATGCCCTTTGCCGAAGAACAATGGCGATGTTCTCGACAATTCCCGTAACAAGGGCGTTCCCCATCAGGAATGCGCGGCGCAGGTCGCTTGAGCCGGCGGTGTGGTTATCCGGAAACATGTTGAGACGCTCAAGTTCGACGGGCACAAGCCGGCGGTAGCGGCCGTCAGGGGTACGCACCACATGCTTGAATCGGGACGGTGCCTGACCTCCTTCGCCGGTTATGATTGTGCGCGACGCCCTGTCCAGAAAATCAGGGAAAGCCATCGCCCCTTCATTGTAATTATATTCGAAGCCGGAAGCCTTGTCTATACGTTTGAGGGACTTCGCCCCTTTCTGATATTCCCATTTCGGCAAATCTTTGTCTGAGATGTAGAATTCATCCGGAACATCACTGTCCTTCACAAGAATTTCTCCAAGAGTTATGCAATGCCCACGATAAATAGGAATCGTGTCAGTCGTATATACCCATCCGCCGCACATAACCCCGGAATTTCTGAATGGGCTGTCTTTTTTCCCCTTATTGAAATTGTCCGAAACATCAGCAATATTCCGGGCTATGGGAAATTTCATCCTGTTCTTCGCACATTTTTCTTCGCAGGCGAACGCCTGAGGCATAATCCCGTCCTTCAGAATCCACGAAAACTTGTCGGTCTCATTGTCAATCTGCGAGAAGAGAGCGGTCGTGTCACGACAGGCGATGATGTAGGTGCGACGACGTCGCTGCGGCATACCGTATTCCGCAGCATTTATCACCCTCCACTCAACTGCATATCCCAGATTGGAGAGGGAAGACAATATGATGGCGAAATCACGTCCGCGCTGCTTCGCAGGGGAATTGATGAGACGGTCTACATTCTCGAGCATGAGATAGTCCGGCCTTCTTTCGCCCTTTTCCTTCAATATGCGGTAAATCTGCCACCAGAGAACCCCCTTCTTGCCCTCAATGCCTCCAGAACGCTGCAATGTGGTGGCGACAGAATAGTCCTGACACGGGAATCCTCCGCACAGAAGGTCGCAGTCCGGAATCTCGACAGTCGGAACTGCTGCTATGTCCTCATTTGAATGTCCTTCGACACCGAACTGCCGACAGTAGATTATGCTCGCATCCTGATGTTTCGTTGACGGCTCCCATTGGTTGTTCCATATTGTCTTGAAATGAGAGGAAGCCCGTTCAAGACCGATTCTGAACCCTCCGACTCCGGCGAACAGCTCAACCACACGGATGTCGCCCTCACCGGCCTCCACTTCGGGGACATCGAACAGCCCCGGCTGCCTCAGATGTCCGTGCATGGCTTTGGAATACTCCGAGACAGGTTCACAGAGCACTTTTCCCTCAAATCCGTATTCTTCTGTACTATATCTCATTTTCAATTATATTTCTTATATAAGCGGCATTGAACCAATAACAGTATTTCTTCACCCTTCCTCCATTCGGGTTCAAGGTCATATCATCTGCGACACGGGCTTTAGGACGCACATGAAAGCATCTGTCATCTCCGATGCTCCAAAAATGCTTCAAGTCTATACAATTGTCCTTCACGCATTTTCTGATATTCTCCCAATATTCACGCGCTGTTTCAAGGTCATCCTGCGGCATTGTCCAGAACGCGACTCTTTCAAGCCCGTATTCCGGTTCAAGCTTCCCGTCCGGGAGAGTCAGGAATGAGCCGGTCTCACGATATATGACAAAAAGGAAACGACTCGTGAACAATTCGTAAAGTCTCGAATCCGTCCATTCCACGCAATCATAAATCTCTTGATAATCAATATTTTCAAAGGACATGCTCTCTTTCACAGCACCTGAGCGCCCAACGCGGACAGTCTTCATGGTCAGCCCGGACTTTTTGAATTCCTCGCTTCTGTTGACATTGCTCACCGACGCATTTCCCGCTATCCGGTTGGCGAGGATGAAATATTTGGATTTTGAAAGAAGCGGGTTTATTCCGAGCATTACGCACATCTCGCTGTATGTTTTCCCATAATACGGAGCGAAACGGTCAACAAGTATGGAATCGACTGTTCTGTCCCTAAGCTCATCAACGGTGAACAACTGCTCAAAACCGGATTTACGGACATCGAAATTACAGTATGCACCGTTCCTGCTGTTTTTCTTCACTTCATCCAACAAAATCCGCATATACGCTGTCTTGAGACACCACGCCCTGCGCAGTGCGCCGACAGGACTGTTGTGCTGAGCCATCAGCGAGTCTCCTTTCTGCCCCTTTCTGCAAGCCCCCAGATACATCGTGTCGCCTTCCGACAACATGTGAGCCTGACCGGACTGTATCTTCGCGATTATTGTTTCATAATCCCGCCTGATAATCAGCAAATCCTTTTCCGGGATTTTCCACAGGACGGCAAAAAGGAATTCAAGGTCAAGTCTCGGAACATCCTTGCGGTGCAGATAGAACAGAATCAGCATTACGAGACATTTCCGATAAAAATGCGATTCCTCAAAGGACTTGTCCCAATCCTCCGAATAGTTTATCATACTGCACACAAGCCGTTCCTTCACGAGAAATTCCCCCGTTGCCGATTCTTTCAGCGGTGTGCACTTCAGCTCCACATTCACAAAAGCGAAGTCGGCATTCTGGCGGCTGTTCACATCATAGCGGAAATAAAGTTCCTCGACAAGCTGTCCGAGCCCTCCCTTTCCGGCATATTCTTCCGCCTCCGGCGCAAAATCGCGCAAACATTTATTAATCAAATGCTTGCTATAATCGAATATAGAGATTATATCCTTTTCGTTATATGGGAGCGGCGGCATTGTCAGTTGGGTGATTAGGGGTTATGCTGCGCCGCGCCGACGAGGACATTGAGCTGGCCGGGGAGACGGGTGACTGAGATCGGGGTGCTGCCGATGACCTCGCCGTCGACTTCCACGAGGACTCCAGGGCCCGCGAGAGGCTCGATGCTGAGGGAGGAGCAGCGGACGGAGGTCAGTTCCGGGTTTGCGGACAGAACCTTTCCGGAGAAGAGGGTCGGGACGGCGCGGATAATCTTCAGAATCGAAAGAACGGGGATGACCGTCACATCGAGCAGGCCGTCGTCCATGACCGCGTCCGGGACCTGCATCATCCCCCCGCCGGAATATTTCCCTATACCCATCGCGATTGACAGCGCACTGCCTTCAAAGACGGTTTTCCCGTCCGCAACCACGCGGCAACGGAACGGCCTGCAGTGCAGCACATTGGAAATCAAGACCTTGAGATAGAGAATCTTGCCGCTCTTGCCGGAATTCTTTTCAAAATTCACCTGCCGGCACACATTCGCGTCAAAACCGACGCCGCCGATGTTCGCCATACAGGAGACCACATCCGTCGAAGTCTCCCTGTCACACCCTGTGATGCGGAACACATCCTGCTTCCCGAAAGACTCCTTCTTGAGCAGTTCCACCAGCGCCCGGGAATCCCTCGGAGCGCCGAGAGTGCGTATCCAGTCATTGCCCGAGCCTACCGGAACCACCGCGAGCGTGAAATCCGACAGCGAGGGCGCAGTCCTCGCCGGCTCAAAGGCCGCCGCGACCTCCGACATTCCGATGAAGCGGACTATGCCCTCGAGAACTTCGTGCACGGTGCCGTCCCCGCCGACCGCGAGGAAACGCCTGTATCCCTCTTCACACGCCTTGACGGTGATTTCGGTGGCCGCCCCGCAGCTCCATGTCGTCCGGTATTCATATTCCACTCTGGCCTCCTTCAAGGCAGTCTCGGCCTTCGGCCATTCGGTGACGGTTTTCCCGGAACCCGCATTCGGATTCACGACGGCATACCATATTTTATCAGTCGCTGACATTGAAAGTGTTTTCCGGAATGATTCTCAAAATGGACGACAAATGTAACAAATAAAGGAAAGGAATGAAAATTATTTCGTATTTTTGCGGAATGTGCGTCATCCCTGACCGATGTCGGAAAGGCGGCTGCCGCATCTTAGTGCAAAAATGGGAAAAGTCATAGCCATCGCGAACCAGAAGGGCGGAGTGGGCAAGACCACGACCGCCATCAACCTTGCGGCCTCGCTTGCCGTGCTTGAGAAGAATGTCCTCATCATAGATGCCGACCCTCAGGCCAACACGACGTCGGGACTCAACTTCTCGCCTGAAAACGAGGAGAAAAGGACACTCTATGAGCTGATGATTGGAGAAAGGACGGTCGAGGACGTGCTGATACAGACGGAGATAGCGAGACTTCAGATGATTCCGTCGAACATAAACCTCGTCGGCGCGGAAATCGAGATGCTCGGGACTGACGAGAGGGAGTCCATACTCAAGAGGGCGCTCGCTCCGGTACGCGACAATTATGACTACATAATAATAGACTGCTCGCCTTCCCTCGGGCTGATTACCGTGAACTGCCTCACGGCGGCCGACTCGGTGATGATTCCGGTCCAGCCGGAGTTCTTCGCGCTGGAGGGGTTGGGCAAGCTGCTGCAGACCATACGCCTCGTCCAGGGCGGAGTGAACCCGTCTCTGACCATCGAGGGTTTCGTGGTGACCATGTACGATGGAAGAACCAAGGTCCACAACCAGGTGGTGCAGGAACTCAAGGACCATTTTAAGGACATGGTGTTCAACACCATAATACAGAGAAATATACGGCTCAGCGAGGCTCCGTCTCACGGCAAGCCTATCATACTTTACGACGTCATCTGCAACGGGACCACGAACTACCTGAACCTCGCGAAAGAGGTGCTCGAACGCAACGCCGACGCCGTGACAAAGCCGGCGGACGCATAAAAAGCCTGAGCCGCGAGGGAAAGGGCTGACGAGTGAGTGATTTATTTTTGACTATTACAGAAAAAAGACGATATATGGCAGCGAAAACGCAGAGAGGACTCGGGAAGGGACTCGGCGCATTGCTCGGCGAAGCGACGAATCTGGAAAACATACGCAAGCCGGTGGGATATGTCAACAAGGTCGTGGTGGGCGCCGGAGCGGCGGAACAGCCGCGCAGCTCGGCGGACATACTCATGATTCCGATTGACATGATTGAGCCGAACCCGTTCCAGCCGCGAATGACCTTCGATCAGGAGGCGCTCGGAGAACTGGCGGAATCCATCCGGACGCTCGGACTCATACAGCCGATTACGGTGCGGAAAAAATCTGCGGACATCTACCAGATTATCAGCGGAGAACGCCGCTTCAGGGCCTGCCGACTCGCGGGAATGGATATGGTTCCGGCCTACATCCGCAACGCGGACGATCAGGGGATGCTGGAGATGGCCATAGTTGAGAACATCCAGCGGGAGAATCTCGACCCGATTGAGGTGGCGATGAGCTACCAGCGTCTGATTGACGAATGCAACCTCACCCAGGAACAGATGGCCCGGAGGGTCGGCAAGAAGAGGGCGTCCGTCACCAACTACCTGCGTCTTCTGAAACTGCCGGCAAAGGTGCAGCACGACCTCAAGGTGGGACAGGTCAGCGTGGGGCATGCAAAGGTTCTCCTCGGAGTGGAAGACCCTGAGGTGCAGGAAGTTCTCTGCGACCTTGTCGTGAAAGACGGGCTTTCTGTGCGTCAGCTTGAGGACAAGATTCACCGCCTTGAGAAAGAGAGCGGAAAAGCCGGCGGAGACAACGGAGGCGACGCGCAGGAACTTCCGGACGAATATTTCAAGGTTCTCGAAGTCTTCGGAAAATATTTCGACAACAGCATAAGCCTCAAGCGTTCAAGTTCGGGAAAAGGCACGATTACGATTCATTTCTCGTCGGACGGGGAGGTGAAGAAATTCATCGACGCCCTCGAAAAGTCTAATCTTTAGGAATTTACGGATGGGACGCGCCCGCGTTTTCATATTCGTTCTTCTGGCCGGTCTATGCCTGTGCGGAGTCAATGCGCGCGCCCAGTTCAAGAGTCAGGCGTTTCAGCAGAACTACAACGACTCCACGATGACGGAGAAGTCGGACTCCACAGACAAGCTGTTCTCTTTCAAGGAACTGTTCCGGGGACTCGGGCACAAGCAGGAAATCAAAATCGGAACAGTTTTCGGCGGGGCGGCCATTCTCCCGGGAAGCGGCCAGATTTACAACCGCGACTATTGGAAACTGCCGATAGTCTATGGCGGAATCGCCGCCTGCGCAGGCGTGGGAGGATACTATACGGGGCAATACAAGAAGTCGGTCGAAGCCGGTGCGCCGAACGAATCCTACAAGACCACAGCCACCTGGCTCTATGTCGGAGCGGGACTGGTCTATTGGGGTTCGCTGCTTGACGCGACGGCTTTCTATCCTTCCAACGGAAAGCCTAATCCAGGACGTGCCGCCATCTACTCGGCTCTGCTCCCTGGACTCGGTCAGGCCTACAACGGCGAGTACTGGAAAATACCCGTCTATTACACGGGGCTTATGACTGCCGGATATTTCGTGTGGAACAACAATCTCAACTACAACAGGTTCAAGAACATATACAAAGAGGCGACCAGCACGGAGACCACCTACACGGGGCCGATTACCGCAGATCAGGCGAAGTACTACCGCGACTCCTACCGGCGGCTGCGTGACTACTCCATTCTGGCGACGGCACTTGTGTATGTGCTCCAGATAATCGATGCCAACGTGTTCGCGTTCATGTACGACTTCGAGGTGAGCGATGACATCACAATGAGCGTCGAACCTGCCGTGCTTGCACCGGACAACGCCTACGCCATGCGCACGCCGGCAAGTGCCGTGGGGATGAAGCTGGGATTCAGGTTTTAGTAAGTCGGCATGGATTTGTGTCGGATTTAGTAAGCGTTAAAAAATAAATTGGTGGAGATTTGTGAAGGATTTTTGAGGATAGATTTCTTTTGGAAGAGGGAGTGTACTGGAGGTACATGACCGATGAGAAAAGAGATATAGACCAAAAAGACACACAAAGATTATCAAGTTATTTTTTAAGGATTACTTATGAGTGAGGCTGATTTTGGAAAACAGATGAAAAAGGTATATATATTCATGGCTGCGGTGTGCGCCGCAGCGCTTTTTTTCGGGCAGGAAGCCCGCGCACAGTATTTTGACACGGACGAAATTGTGGACGAGGCCGGGAGCGGGCAGCCGTCCGACAGTCTGAAACGCCTCGAGAAGGAAGACAGCATCGAGAATGTCCTCCGTGCCGACAGCCTGCAGGCGCAGCACACGATTGACAGTCTGCTGCTCGCGTTTTACGGGAAGAACCGTCAGATGGAATTTGCCGTCCTCGACGACCTCGACACCGCGACCGTGCGCTACACTTCGCAGGTGCCCGACTCTGTCCTTGTGAAGAGACTCGGCGACATCCAGTCATTCATTCCATTGACATACAACGACATAGTCAAGAACTACATAATCCTCTACTCCGAGAAGATGCCACAGCAGATGGGACGGGTCATCGGACTCGGCAATTATTATTTCCCCATTTTTCAGGCGACCTTCAACCGTTACGACATTCCGGAAGAACTCCGCGCGATGGCCGTAATCGAATCCATGATGAAGTATGACGCTATGTCAAGGGTCGGTGCGCGGGGCATCTGGCAGTTCATGTACTACACCGCGAAGAAATACGGTCTGACAATCAATTCATTCGTCGATGAGCGGCTCGACCCGGTGAAGGCGGCCGATGCGGCGGCGAGGTATCTCAAGGATTCCTATGAGATTTTCGGGGACTGGTCGCTCGCCATCGCGTCCTACAACTGCGGCCCGGGAAATGTGAACAAGGCGATAAAGCGCTCCGGCAAGACTGATTTCTGGGACATATACCACTACCTCCCCCGCGAGACGAGAGGCTATGTGCCGGCGTTCACAGGGGCGCTCTATGCGCTGAACTATTACAGGGAATGCGGAATCACCCCGGAGGAAGTGGACATCCCGACCCAGATTGACACATTCCATGTGAACAGGATGCTGCATTTCAGGCAGGTGAGCGAGCTCACCGGAGTCCCGATGGATGTCCTCAAAGTGCTGAACCCGCAATATACCCACGACATCATCCCGGGAAGCGCCGCTGAGACCTGGATTCTGCGTCTTCCGGCCGACTACACGGGCAGCTTCCTCGCGGTGGAGAAGCTCGTGCATCTGCACAAGGCGGACACGCTGCTGAATCCGGTGACAATCAAGAAGATAAAGGATGGCGGAGACGGACAGCGGATTGCCTACAAAGTGAAGAAAGGCGACTATCTCGGCAAGATTGCCGCAAGGTACAATTGCAGCGTCAGCCAGATTCAGAAGTGGAATCATCTCAAGGGCACCACCATCCGTGAAGGACAAACATTATATCTCTATCGAGGCGGGAGATAATCCCGCCTCGATAACCCCTCCCGTCCCCTGTAATCAGGGGAAGTCGTGCTCCGTGCGCACTATCACACAGTGCCCGCGCTTCGCTGTTCTCCGCACGGCGCTCAAGCGCCTTTATCTCTATCGCGGCGGACGTTGAATCTGAATCTCAGGGAATCCTGAAAGACAGGAATATCCGGGCTTCGAGCCTGTCGGGCTTGCGTGTTGCGGAAGGCATGAAAGGATAGGACTTGTAGGCGAGACGGGTCGAGAGGCTGCCCTTGCGGCAGAATTTCCAGTTTATGAAAAGAGAACCCCAGACTCCCCTTCCGTACATCGCCGGAACATTGAACCGTCCGGGTATGTCGTGTTCATAGACATAGAGCCTGCCTGCCCAATCGTCAACACTGAAGATTCCGGCCCGGAGACAGGCCGAAAGTTTCCCCGTCGCCCGACAGCTCTCCTCGACAAAGACCACCATCCCCCATTTCCCGCTGTGGCTGAAACTCACGGATGCCGCGCTCGCCCAGATGCCGGCATAACCCGCAGACACGTCACCCCGGCAGGTGAACACGCCTGATTCCGGTTTGTTGATGTCAAGTGTTTCACGGACACGCAGTGCGGCATAAGAAGCTTCATTCCAGCGGAATTTGTAGCGGAAATCCACCCTGACGTCGTTCGTTCCGGGCAGTTTTCCGCCGGAGATGTCTGAGGAGGAGCCTGATGAGCCTTCCGATGCGGTGTGTCGCAGGCGGAAGGACAGGGAGGCCGAATGGCCGCCGCGTGAGGAGAACTCAGCGACGAGCAGGGCGATGTGCCGGGAAGGACTGTAACGCAGCGAAGTCCCGACTTTGAAATGTTCGGCAAGTCGAGGCGAGGTGGCGGACACGACGGCACGGAACGGCAGGCCTATGCCTCCCGCAAGTTCCGAGGCGATGTCGAAGCCCCCGAAACACCCTCTGAAATCCACGGAGAAGTCCGCGGTACAGTTCCAGAACGCGCCGCCATTCTGTCCGGCATCCGCCCCATCTCCTGAGACAGTCCCGGCGTCAGCCCCATCGCCCTCTCCGGAGACGGTTCCGGCATCCGCGCCGCCAACGGTGCCGGCGGCGGACGGGAGCCCCGTCACCACGGAAGTGAACCCGAGCGAAAAGCGTCTGTGCCACCAGTTGCAGTTGAACAGCCCCTGAAGCCCCGCCACATCATTCTTCCCCCGCGAGGAATTGACCACCCCCGTCAGCACCTTTTTCAGCCCGGGGACAGTGCCGGCGACGGTAAATGTGAGCGGGCCGGTGTCAAAACTGCATCCGAGTCCGGTCTGTGCGTATTTTCCGGTCAGCGAGCGCGACAGCTTCAAGCCCGTGGGACGGCGTATCAGCGAGGCGGCCGACGACGGGTCGTCGATGGTCATGGTGTTCCACGCTGAAAGCCCCTGCCCGAACCTCAGGTTGAAGTCGCCGGCATAGAGCCGTGACTTCCGGCCGGGAAGCGTCACGGCTGCCGAAGACGACATCGCATCAAGCTTTCCGGCCCATGTTCCGGCTCCGCCCAGCGAGAATTCAAATGACTCGCCCCTCGAAATCTGCGAATGAAGCCCATAAAGTCCGGTGTCGGCATAAATCCTGTTTTCGGACGACCATCTCTCCGGAGGCGGCGCGTTCCCGAATGACACGAAAAAGGACAACGCCTCCGCAATTTCAGCGTCGAAACCGTCAATCAGGGCAAGTTCGCTGCGGCTGAGCACGGCTCCGGCTGTGGAGATATAGTCCAGCAGCGAGACAATCTGGAAATCAGAGAAAAGCCCGCTTTCGGACAATGTCCTGCGCGATGCGGAATTGATGTCCAGAGGATGGGCGTTCCTCCACAGAAACCTCTCACGCTCGGATTCCGTCACCTCTTCCGGAGAAAGGGCTCCGACAATCAGCGCAACCGCCTCAATCAATGTCATAAACACATTACCCGTCATCATGTTCTCATCCCGGACATCCGGTGCACAATGTTAGGGATTGACATCCGCAAAAGCGTTGTATTTCAAAATAAAGATTTGAATTTTTTCTTTTTTTGATGTTATTGACTATTTTTGTGGTTTGTTTCTGAAATCTATGAGAGAGGTTAAGGTTTGGGACAAGACTTTCGTCCCATTCATCGGTCACGATGAACTGATGGGCTGCATTGACAACGTCGCCGAAAAAATCAACACTGACTTTGAGGGAGCTACGGACATCCCGGTAATTCTCTGCATTCTGAACGGAGCCATCATGTTCACCGGAGAGCTGATGCAGCGGCTGAATTTCCCCTGCCAGCTGGTCTCCACAAAGATGACTTCATATGTCGGAACCTCCACGACCGGAGAAGTTAAGCAGACTATGCCGCTCACCGCATCGGTGAAGGGACGCAGGGTGATCATCACCGAGGACATCATCGACACCGGTCTGACAATCAAGGCGATGAAGAAAATCCTTCTTGAAGAGGGCGCGGCGGAGGTCAGGGTCTGCACCATGCTGTTCAAGAGGGAGGCCTACCGCACGGGAGATCCGATAGACTATGTCGGCAGAGAGATTCCGAACCGCTTCATACTCGGTTTCGGACTCGACTACAACGAGATTGGCCGCAATCTCAAAGACATATATGTACTTGAAGACTGATAACCTGTCCGCAGGCGGCATATAAAGACACTAAGTAATCCTTAAAAAATAACTTGGTAATCTTTGTGTGTCTTTTTGGTCTATATGTCTTTTCTCATCGGTCATGTACCTCCAGTAC
>CAVDEO010000004.1:38373-45570 GCA_963607915.1 bacterium | reverse complement strand
GTGGAGAGGCTGTGGGCGTAGGGATAGAAATGGTAGTTCATGTAGTTGAGAGCCTTGCCGCGAAGTTCCTCCGTGAGCATATTCTGGCCGTTCAGCGTGTTGAAACGGTCGGATTTCCCGACATATTCCGCTCCCGCGACAGCTCCGATGCGGTGCGAGGAAAAGACATAGGCGCTGAAGTTCAGTGCAGTCCTTGCTGACCACGAGAGCAGCGAAGCGCTCATCATCGAGGCAGCGACATTGTGCGCCCGGCCGAACTCGCTTGACTTGCCGTACCAGAGGGTTCTCCGCCCCGTCATCCAGTCCGCCGAGACGGTGTTTTCGAGCCGGAACATCTTCGCGAAGCGGAAATTGGCATAGGCGCTGAACAGCCCGCGGTACTCCACCGCGCCGTCGTCAAAGGCCGAGGTCTTGCCGTCCGTCCTGTTCTGCCGCCCTGCCCCGAGGAGAAAGTTGAAGCCGAAGTCAAGGGCACGGCCGAATTTCGAGTCCATCCCGGCGTTGAGTCCGCCGAAGTCGCTGCGTCCGCGCTCCACGCAGGCTGCCCTGTCGCGGAAATTTGCAGAGATGTGATAGCGGCTGTTCCCGACCTTACCGCTCACACGGGCATAGTGGTCGTGGTACAGAGCCGCCGAGGCGCCCGTTCCCGCCGAGGGGATGGCCACCCCGACATTGGACGACCAATCGACGACGCAGGCTGCGTCGGTGAGCGGTCCGGTGCTGATGAGAACCACGCCGTTGGCCGCTCCCGAGCCGTAAAGCGCAGTCGCGGCGGCATCCTTGATGACTTCGATTTTCACTATATCCCGGGAGGCAAGAATCCCGAAGGGGTTGTTCGGGGACACCAGCGGGGCATCGCCGAACTGCCGGAATGCATCCGTGTTGAGATTGATGTCGGTGCTCATCCGGACCCCATCCACTATGAAGAGCGGCTGGTTATCGCTGCGGAGGGAGTTTATCCCTCTGATGTTCAGGGTCTTTCCCGAAATTATGCTGCCATCCACGCTTCCGCCGATGACGCCGGAGACTTTTCCCACAATCATGTCCGCCGGAGTGTCGGAAAGGCTCCGCACAAGAGCGGTGGAATCCGTCACTGCCCGGCTCTGCGCGGACGCCGAGAGGCCGAGCGTGAATAGAATCAGGAATGCTGTCGCTGTTCTTCTCATATTGTCTGTATGGTAAGCGGAAAACGATTACTGACGGCTTGCCTGACGGACAGGAACGGTGAGTTTCCCGCCGCCGGAATGTATTTCAAGTTCGCAGCACCGCGGCTTTCCGTCCCCGTTTTCTGCGAAGGTCAGGACCAAAAGGGTGTCAAAGCTGCGCCCGGTGACGCTGCAGGCCTCGTTGTCGGAGAGGAAGACCCAGTCAACCTGTTCCGTGCCGCCAAGCGGTTCGACGAGCCTTGCTGTCCATGCGCGGTTTGCCCGGATGACAAGAGTGTCGGTGAGCGGCTTGCCTTCGGTTTCAGGAACAGCGGCCACGGTGACGGCTTCGGGAAAGGAGGCGATTGCCACGACCCTCTCCGCAGTCAGGCTTTCGTTGCTGCATGAGGAGGAGGCAAGGAGGAGGGACAGAGCCGCGCCTGCCCATCCTCCTGCCGTCCGGGTGTTAAGGAATTTTCTCATCATTGCTGCTGTCCGCTTGGAACTATCCAGTAGTTCTTGCCGTAGTCCGCGCCTGCCACCATTGAGAAGGTCGGGGACTTAGGGAAATAGTGCTTCGCCGGCTCGCAGGTGCCGAATAGGTCGTCCTGCTGATTGATGTATGCCTCACACTTGCCCCCGTTCGCCGTGAACTTCGACTTCGGGCCGTATGACATGATGTAATCCCCAACTTTATTGGAATATGTCGCAGACACATTATACGATGCACCGGTACAATTCTGAAGAACATAGGTCAAATACATATTATTTATAGTTGCAGAATGCCAGAATATACAGTTTGCAACTGTAACACTATGCGCCGTTGTCACATCTACAAGTCCCCTTGCAGATGATGCCGGTCCAAGGTCATAAGAGGAACAACGGCTGAACGAGATGTCAAGGTCGTCGAACTTATAGTTCGGATGGAACATGGCCACAATCGCACCATTTTTTGCGAGGCGTTTGACATTGTCCGCAAACACTTCATTACTGCCATCCACAAGGGTTGCCGGAGCAAACACACATTCATTAAAAGTCAGGCTCTTGAGATTCTGCATTGACTCAAAATAAGCGGATGTAGCCTCTGCGGCAGCGGAAGTTCGCCTGTCACTGCAACTGAAAAACTCTGCATTTGCACGAAATATACAGTTATCGAACCGCATTGATTTAGGAACAGCATAACTTGCCGAAGTTTCCGTAAAGATTCCGTATGTAGTATTCGTATTTGTCAATGTGCAGTCTTCAAAGAAGAACTCGGACTCACCATGGGATGCGGCATATTTTCCGGCAAAGAGTGACCTCTCTTCTGTCCGGTATGACGAAAGCGTAATATTACGAAGCATCACTTTACCGTCAAGAACCCAATAACATTTCTTCTCTGTAACCGTCTCTGGATTCATTTTGAATATCGGCTGATTCACATTGCGATAGCGTCCGATGATGATTCTGTCATGCCCTATTTCTTTCGTCGCGGCAGTAGGTCTAGATGCCGCCGTACTATTGTCTATGAAAAGAATTCCTCCATTAGCCTCATCATCAAACGGCGATGCAAGGAAAGCCCAAGTCAATTCCGCCATAGTCTTGACCTGCGCCTTAGGATAAGTACGTCTGTTGATGACATTCCCGCAGATTGTGATGTCCAGACCAGCCATGTACTGCCCGTAAAAGTCGTCGCTGATTTCGGACTTGCCGGCAAGGTTCAGATTGAGATAGAGAATGTCATGTCCGGTGCCGGCACTGAGGTCGAGAGGCTTGGACGATGCGGCGACATACATCTTGCCGTCGTCAGTCGTCACGATGAACTGAATCCCGGCATACTCGGCACGCGCAAGGCTGATGTACAGCTGTCCGTCAAAATTCTTCGTCGCCTCCTCGCCGGCCGGCTTTTCAGACGCCACGGCGCAAGGAGTGTCGAGAGTGAGGACAACACCGGCAGACTCGCCCGCTGGGGCATAGTCAAAGCCGGCAGCGGAAGTCTCTGCCTTTCCGCAGAAGCCGCCGAGGACAAGGTTTCCGTCAGAGTCCAGAGGATTGACCTGAACCTTTGTCACCTTCGCGGACGTGGTCTCCGTGCTATAAACATTGAGGGCGATGATTCCGGCGGCAGGGCTGAACGAAAGCGCGGCCTTGCCTTCCGCATCGATGCTTCCCTTCGCATACATAGGGACATTCGCCCCGTTCATCACGCCTCCGGCAGTCTGGGTCTGAGCCTCCGGAACCGAGACGACGACACGCTCCGCGGTACTTTCCGAATTTGCGGGATAGACTGCATATATCTCAGTCGCTCCCTCATTCACCTCGGCGGAAACCTCCGCGTCGCCGGAATTATACACCGGTGTTGACTTTCCGTCACCGCCGTCGGAGAAAAGGTCGAAGCTGTCGCCGTCGCTCCAGACAAGCCGGACCTCGGACCTGTCAAGGGTGGTTTTTGTCTGACAGATGTCGGCAGTGAGGGAGATTTTAACCATTCCTCCGTTCTCGCCGGGAACCTTGTCGTCAATAATGTTTTCCTTCGCGCAGGAAAAAGTGCAGAGGACGGCGGCCACGCCAATCCCGAAGGTCAAGAAATCAGTTGAGCGCATCATCTTCGAAAATGTCATAAGTTAAACTTCCGTTCAGTGTTTCACTCCAGTCAAGGCCGGCAGTGCTCAGGAGAAAGCCTCCTTCCGTCTCCAGTGCACAGACCGTGCATTCCGGAGACTCATAATCTGTGGTTCTTTTCATTATCTGATGTTTTTGCATTTGTTTTCCGGATGCGGCATCGTTGCCGATGATGCAAAATTGAGCATTTTACACCGTCGGGATTTTATAAAAAACGCACAGTTTTGTAGAAATCACGCACTTTTGGAAGCAATCGGGGCATTCCGCTACTGATTCCGGATGTTTTCTCTAAACTTTTTAGGATTCACGCCGTACATCCGGGTGAATGCCTGCGAGAAATAGGAAGAGGAGGCGAAGCCCGTCCGGGAGCTGATTTCAGAGATGGGAATGGACGGGTCGGCAAGCAGTTCCTGCGCCTTTCTCAGCCGCACGGAGAGGACAAATTCCGCCGGGGTCATATCCACCATGGCCTTCATCTTCTTCAGGAGATTCGACTTGCTCATGCACGCGGCCTCGGCGATATGCTCCACACGCAGCGACGGATTGGCGATGTTCTCAAGCACATATTCCTGAATCCTCATCAGCAGCTTCTCCTCGGCACCGCCCATCCCTCCGGCAGCGTCCGTGACCGGGTAGGCGGAATAGTGGCTCGAAATCCGCTCCCGGTTGCGTATGAGCCCGCGGATTGTGGTTTCCAGGAGTTCGTAGGTGAAAGGTTTCTCCTCGGCACCGCCCATCCCTCCGGCAGCGTCCGTGACCGGATAGGCGGAATAGTGGTTCGAAATCCGCTCCCGGTTGCGTATGAGCCCGCGGATTGTGGTTTCCAGAAGTTCGTAGGTGAAAGGCTTCTTCAGGAATGCGTCAGCCCCGTATTCAAGGCTCAGAATCTTCGCCTCGTCCTCCGGCATCGCGGATATGACCAGAATAGGAATGTTGGCCGTCCGGCGGTTTTTCTTCACTTCGCGGCAGAAATTGAAGCCGTCCATCTCCGGCATCACGAGGTCGGTGACAATCACGCCCGGAAGTCCCTCTTTTTCAATGCATTCGAGAGCCTTCTTCCCGTCCGGGGCGGTCAGGACACGGAACTGAGGGGCGAGTTTCCCGGCGACATAGTCCGCCATCTCCTCGTTGTCCTCGACAATCAGTATCCTGTTCTTCCCCCCCCACCGGAAATTTCCGGACCGGTCTTTTTCGCCCCGTCGTCAGTCTCCTGAGGATTGGGCGCGGACTGCCGCAGGGGCAGCGTCAGGATGAAGCGGTTTATGTCCGTGGCCTCGTCCATTGCGAGAGTTCCGCCCATCAGAACGGCAAGTTTGCGGCTGATTGAAAGGCCGAGACCCGTTCCGGGGACATTCAGGTTGCCGCCCTCATATCTCACGAGAGGATGGAATATCTTCTCCCTCATATCCACAGGCACCACCGCACCGTCATTCTCCACGACGACGATGAGGTTTCCTTCGGACTCCCTGAGGGACAGACGAACCTCGTGTCCGGAATATTTCAGGGCGTTCGACATCAGGTTTGTCAGAATCTTGTCGAAGTGCATCCTGTCGATGAAGGTGTTCAGCGGCCGCTCGGGGATTTCGGAACTGAACCTCACGCCCTTTTTACGCGCCGAGATTTCAAAACGCCGGAAAACGGCCGAAACGAGCGAGCAGACATTGCTTTCCTCCGGGTTCAGCTCATAGTTCATTGAGTCGAACTCGCGTATGTTCAGAAGTTCGTCCAGCAAGGAATCGAGCTTGGCAGAGTTACGGTTGATGATTTCGACGTCCTCGATGACGCTTTTGTCCGAGAAGTTGCGGAAACGCCTCGCAAGAGACTCCGCAGGCAGCTTTATCAGCGAGAGAGGGGTCTTAATCTCGTGGGCTATGTTGGAGATGAACTCCACCTTCGAGGCATAGAGCTTCCTCTCGTTCTCGGATTCACGGACAAGGGATTCGGTCATCGCCTTCGATTCCGCCTCGCGCATGGCCTTGCGGCGGAAAGCGAGGATTACAAGGAATACGGCCAGCACAAGCAGCACGACATAAAGGGCAATCATCCCCGCGCTCAGCATGAACGGAGGACGCACACGGAAACGGATTTCGCGCTGTCCGGGGAAGAATGTCCCCTCGACGTCACCCGAGGCTATCGTGAGCCTGTATTTCCCGACCGGAAGGGATATGAAGCTCAGATGTCCGTCCTTCACAGTCTGCCACCGGGAGGAAAGTCCTTCGAGACGATAGCATATCTCAGAATTTCTCGGCATTCCGTAGTTCATGTCCGAGACGTTCATCTCAAAGGAATTGCAGCCGAACGGAAGCCTTATCCTGTCGGAGGAGACGATGTTCCCCGAGCCGTCCCCGCTTCCCTTGCCGTCGAGTATCCGGAAATCGGTGAGCGAAATGCGCAGGCTTTCGGAACGCACGCCGCGGAACGACGAGGGGCAGAAGGAGACTATCCTGTCCCTCATCCCGGCATAAATCCTCCCGTCGGTGCCCAAAATTCCCGCAGGATAGTTGAATGAGAGGGGTTCGAGACCGTCTTTCTGGCCATATTCCATGCTCCGTCCGGTTGAAGGGTCGAAGAGAATCAGGGATTCCGAAGTGGTTATCCAGAACATCCCGTCGTTGTCCCGGACTATGCTGAATATCGGCACGGAAAGCCCTCCCACCGCACCGTCGGCACGGACGAAACGGCCGTCGGACTCGGACCAGCGGAGCAGACCGTCGCCGTAGGTTCCGGCCCAGATGTGCCCTTCGGAATCCTGAATGAGCGAAGAAACCTTGTAGGAGCAGGAGCGTCCGTTCTGACGGTTGTAGTACTCCGGAGCGGTGCCGTCCCATTTCATTATCCCGTGCACGAACGAGCCTGCCCAGATGCGTCCTTCGCTGTCCTGGATTATCGAGGAATGCGCATGAGGGGCAATCTCGCGGAAGTTCCCGAAGCTGCCGTCAGCGCTGTATTTCAAAGAGTTGCCTCCCGAGAGCCAGAAGCCGCCGTCCCTGTCCCGGAAGAACGACTGCACTCCTCCCGGAGCGGGCCAGCAGCCCAGCACACGGCAGGTCCTGCGGTCAAGCAGGCAGACATGGCTCCTGTTGCCGAGCCACAGCCTGTCCCCGTCGAGGTACATCGTGCCGAGCTGCGTGTTCATGGATGTCTCCTCCGGAAGAAGAATCCTCTCGAAACGGCCGTCGGAGGGGTGGAAACGGTAGAGACCGGAGCCGAAGGAGGTGAGCCAGATGAAGCCGTCGGGGTCGAAGCTCATGTTGCGCGGACGGAAATTGACGTCCTGGGTCTCAGGGAAAGAGATTCGGAGGGAAGCCGGATTCCCGACGATGTGGACTATGCCGCTGTAGTAGGTCCCGCACCAGATGCCGCCCTGATAGTCCTCCGCCAGCACTCTCACGGACTCGGGGAGTATGTCCCCGCTGCCAAGCCCCGCCGTGTAGCGTCCGATTTCGTTGAA
>CAVDEO010000004.1:10727-38054 GCA_963607915.1 bacterium | reverse complement strand
CGGCGAGGGTCATTAAGGGTGATGTGCCGGAAATTGTAGCCGTCGTAGCGGTCAAGTCCCTTGCAGGTGGCCACCCAGATGAAGCCGCGGCTGTCGCAGAGGATGTCGTTCACGGTGTCGTCGGACAGACCCTTGTAGATGTTGAAGGTCTCGGTGAGCGGGTTCGGTTCCCAGGCCCGGAGGCTCATGCCGGCGGACAGGAGGAGGAACGCAAGCGGAAGCGTCGCCCTGACAAATTTCATGACTTTCTTCAACATATTCATATTCAACAAACTACTGGCATCTCAAGGGAGCATTCCGACAAAAATAAGGAAAAACAGACAAATATCAACTATCTTTGTGGCCGAAACAATTTGAAAACAATCTGAAACCACTTTGAACAATGAAAGGAAAGATTCTCTCCCTGATTCTCGCGGCATCGGCGCTGCTCTCATCCGTGGCCGCCTCCGGGCAGTCAAAAGTCCTGGAATCACACAGTTTCACAGCAGAAAGCGGGCTCAGCATAGCCTATCGGATTTCGCTTCCGGCAGGCGAGGTTAGAAACCGTCCGCTGCTGCTTTTTCTCCACGGCGCGGGAGAGAGGGGAAACGACAATGTCTCGCAACTTAAGCACGGACAGGAACTTCTTCTCAATTCCCCGGAACTGGAGGAGGTGATTGTGCTTGCCCCGCAGTGCCCGTCGGAAGGATGGTGGGTGGAAGCGGACCATCCGACAAGCCCGGAAGACCGTGCAGTGAGGACATTTCCGCTGAACCCGATTCTCTCCTACCCTCTCCGGGCGGTCAAGGAACTGCTCGACTCGCTTGTCAGCTCCGGTGCCGCCGACCCGCAGAGACTCTACTGCACGGGACTTTCGATGGGAGGAATGGCAACGCTCGACATGATGCTGCGCTGGCCGGACCTGTTCGCGGCGGTGGAGCCGATATGCAGCGCGGTGAACATCCGCCGACTGGAGCAGTACGAGGGAACGACGGCCGTCAGACTCTTCCACGGGGAATGCGACAGCACCGTTCCGGTGCATTTTTCACGCGAAGCCTACGATGTCCTCAAGAAAAAGGGACTTGACGTCGAGTACATCGAGTACCCCGAGACATGGCACAACAGCTGGGACAAGGCCTTCGCCGAAAGCGACTTCCTGTCCTGGATGCTAAGGCATGAAAAATAAAAATGCCTGAAGTCCGCAGCGGTTTCTGCCGGAGGCTTCAGGCAATCTTCATCATAAAACCTTTACAACCAGAGGATTGTTCACGGCGACAGCCTGTTCCTTCATATATTCGTTCCACGACTCGGGACTTTCCACACCGCCCTTGTTCCATCCGGAAGCGGTCCAGTAGTCAACGGTTTCGCCGCATTTCACGCGGAATTTCAGGACGGCATGACCGTCAAGTTCGCAAGGCTCGGCAGTGAAGCGATCCGAGAGTATGAGACCGATGCTGATGAGGTCGTCGTTCACGAGTTCCCTTGAATCAGAGGCGAGTTCCGTGAAGGAGATGTAGTCCTTGCCATAGACTATGGACTTCACGTCGTGCAGGACTGCGCCGACGACAACGTCGAGAGAGTCCTTCCCGGAGGCCTCGAAAGATGCCGTCCAGTGCACCAGACGGGTATTGGCGTCGAGCGAAAGGCTGCGCTTCACGGTCACGGCCGCGCCGCCGAACTCAAACTCCGACCAGGTGAACTCCGCAGCTGTCCTGACAGGGCCGTTGCAGAGGCGGCGTTGGGTGGCATAGTTGTCTCCGGTGCAAACCCGTCCGTCAGAGACCGGAGCGCAGGAACCGCCGCCGAGAGTCTTTCCGACCATGTAGCAGTCCATGCCCTCCCCGTGGTTGCGGTGGAAGTCCCTCCCTGCGAGCCATCTGTCGAAAACGAGAGCTGGAGTGTTCTTTATGAAAATGTCCGGGCCGAATGTCCTCGGACCTTCAAGCGCGGGCCCGTAGATGCGGCCGAGGATAAGATTGTTCTCGTACTCGTAGTCATCCTTTCTTTCAGGGACATAGCGACTGTTCACAAGAGTGTCGAAGACCTCGCGCACTCCCTTTGAGACGACGAAGTTCCCGCTCTCCCCGGCCTTCAGGTCAGCCTGGAAAATCAGAGCCTGCCCGCCGTCGTCGCCGGTGATGACCTGCGATGGAATCTGCTCCCCTTCAGCGGTCATCACCACGGCATTCTCAGCCGTGAGGCCGCGAATCCCGAGTTCGTCAAAGGACACCCCGACCGTCTCAAGATGCCTGTCAACCGGTGAATCATTAGTCACCGAAACAGTTCTGTCCTGCACTCCGCAGGCGCAGAGAAGGCAGGACAGAACAGGAATTACAAAAAAACGCTTCATATCCAATCAAGTCTTTGGAAAGCCCATCGGCAATCCTTACTTAGGCTGCTTTCCGATGTAGGCGAGGATTCCTCCATCGACATAGAGGACATGGCCGTTCACGAAGTCGGAAGCCGAAGATGCGAGGAAGACTGCCGGTCCCTGAAGGTCAGCGGTAGTGCCCCAGCGTGCGGCCGGTGTCTTCGCCACAATGAAAGCATCGAACGGATGCCTTGAGCCGTCGGCCTGACGCTCGCGCAGAGGTGCGGTCTGAGGCGTAGCGATGTAGCCCGGGCCGATGCCGTTGCACTGGATGTTGTACTCGCCGTACTCCGAAGCAATATTGCGGGTGAGCATCTTGAGTCCGCCCTTGGCCGCAGCGTAGGCAGAGACGGTCTCACGGCCGAGTTCTGACATCATTGAGCAGATGTTGATGATTTTTCCGCCGCCCTGCTTGATCATTGAAGGGATGACGGCCTTTGAAACGATGAACGGCGCGTTGAGATCGACATCGATGACCTGACGGAACTCCTCCGCCTTCATCTCACACATCGGGATGCGCTTGATGATGCCGGCGTTGTTCACGAGGATGTTGATAGGACCGAGGTCGCTCTCCACCTTCTTCACGAGTTCCTGAACCTGCTCCTCCTTCGTCACGTCGCAGACATAGCCTTTCGCGTCGATGCCGAGTTCCTTGTAGGAAGCGATGCCCTTGTCGACAAGTTCCTGCTTGATGTCGTTGAAAGCAATCTTTGCTCCGGCTTCAGCAAATGCAGTAGCAATCGCGAAACCGATTCCATAGGACGCTCCGGTCACGAGCGCCACCTTTCCTTCGAGTGAAAAACTTACCATAATGATATGATTTTGTGTTGTTTTATATTTTCGATGCTTAGTAATCCTTAAAAAATCTCCACCAATTTATTTTTTAACGCTTACTTACAAATCGCGTTGCGGACACGGAAACAGTTCCTACCTCATCTCAAGGTAAGGGATTTCGTCCTTGTCCGCGTAATTGAGATTCTCACCGGCCATGCCCCAGATGAAGGTGTAGTTGCGGGTGCCGGCGGCGGCGTGAATCGACCATTCCGGAGAAGTCACCGCCTGCTCGTTGTGAAGCCAGATGAGCCTCTCTTCCTGAGGCTGTCCCATGAGGTGGCAGATTGCGTTCCCCTCAGCCACATTGAAATAGAAATACGCCTCCATGCGGCGGGTGTGCGTGTGAGCCGGCATTGTGTTCCAGACCGAACCCGGAGCGAGTTCGGTGAGTCCCATCTGAAGCTGGTTCGTCCCGCCTCCCTTGACGCGGCTGAGCACCGGCCACACGATGAGCTGGTTCACGACGCGGTCGTTGGAGTCCTCCATCTTGCCGTAACGGTCGGAAATCGCGAAGGCATATTTCTTCGGGTCGGCCTTCCTGTCAGTCGTAATCAGCTGAGTGACATACTCCTTGTAGGCCGGAGCGGAGTTGATGTAGAACTTCGCCGGATTCTGCGGGTCCACGCTCCTGAAGGTCACTTCCTTCTTTCCGCAGCCCACATAGAGGGCTTCTTTGTACTTGAGAGGATATTCCTTCCCGTCCACCGTGACGATGCCGTCGCCCGCGATGTTGATGACCCCGAGTTCCCTGCGGTCGAGAAAATGCTCCGCCTTGAGTTCGTCGAAAGTCTCAAGAACGAGGGTCTTGCCCACAGGCATCGCACCTCCGTAAATCAGACGGTCATAGAGCGTGTAGGTGAGGTTGATTTCGTCCGGTGCCATGACCTTCTCCATGACGAACGCGCTGCGGAGACGCTGTGTGTCATAGTGTTTCACATCGTCGGGATGGCAGGCCGTCTGAAGACTGTAGTTCACCTGTCCGAAGGCGGTGAGAGCCGAAAGCGACAAAACCGCCGCAACAAATATTCTCTTTCTCATATTCCTTAGTTTTATATATATTGTCATTTTTCGTCAGCGACGGCATTGTTGTCCGAGGCTTTCTGCGCCTTCACGATTTTCACGCGGTTCCAGACCATGAGCGCGGCCGTCGAAACAACGAGAACCACGATGCCGACCCACTTGCAGCTGTGCGTGAGGTGGAAAATCACCCAGGCGAGCGGGCTGGAAGCGAAGTCGAGCGAGCCGCCGAGGAATCCTTCCGGAATGGCGACGGCAGCATCGCCTGTCTGAGCATAGACATCCTGCGCCGCAAGAGTGAAATAAGGGGCGAGGTCAGTCACGAGATAGAGTCCGCCGAGCACGAGGACAAGCCCGATGATGAATGTCTTGACGACATTTCCCTTGGTAATCGGGAGAATCATCGGGAAGATGTAGAACATCCCCGCAAGCGAGGCGAGCGGAAGGAACTCGTTGCCCGGAAGCACGACCGCGAGGACAAGTGTCACGGGAATGAGAAGCAGCGACACCACGAGCGTGGTCGGATGGCCGATGACGAGTGCCGGGCTCATTCCGATGTTGATGCCGGTCGCGCCCTTGAACTTGCGCGCGATAAGGTTCTTTGTCGCCTCGGAAATTGGCTTGAGACCCTCGATGAAAAGGGAGGTGATGCGCGGGATGAGCTCCATCACGGCTCCGATTTTGATTCCGAGACCGAGGATGTAAGGAATCTTGTCAACGATTTCGCCCCAGCTTGAGCAGGAGAGGCAGCCGATGATGATTCCGATGATGACTCCGAGGAAAAGCGGTTCTCCGAAGAGTCCGAATTTCTTCTTCATCCCGTCCGCATCGATGTTCACCTTGTCGAATCCGGGAATCCTGTCCAGTCCGGCGTTGATGGCCTCGGCGAAGGGTACGAAACCCTGGCAGAACGGCTGCGGGATGGATATCCCCTCCATCCCATCGTAGAATCCCTGAAACTTGGACGCGGTGCGGTCGGCAAGGACGAGGGTTATGATGTAGCAGACAACTGCGGCGAAGAAACCCCAGAGAAGGCTGTCCATCGCGAAATAGACAACCGCCCCGATGAATGCGAAGTGCCAGTAGTTCCACAAATCTATGTTCACCGTGCGGGTGGTCTTGGTGAGCAGCATCAGAAGGTTCACCCCGAGGCAGACCGGGATTATGAGCGCCCCTACAGCCGTGTTATAGGCTACCGAAGCCGCCGCCGGCCATCCCATGTCGAATACCTTGAGCTGAAGTCCGTAAATTTCGACAACCTTCGAGAGCGCAGGGCCGAGTGAACTGGTGAGCAGCCCCGTCACGACAGAAAGTCCGACAAAGCCCACGCCCACGAGCAGGCCGCTCTTTAATGCCTTTCCCGGCTTGATTCCGATGCAGATGCCGAGAATCGTGAAAATTACCGGCATCATCACGGCCGCACCGAGACCGATGATGTAACTGAAGACTTTTTCCATAAATGAGTTGGGTTCTCAAAAATTTCTGCAATATTACGAAATAAATCAGACAATCCGTGCACGCACACGGAAAATATTTCAGAAAATGTCCCCGACGATACGGAGACGCGGACAATCCGTCCCGTCCCTCACTGTTCCTCGACGCCCTCGGTGTCGTTCAGTTCCTTGAAATAGTTATGCACCCGGCTCAGACGGATTGACGCGCCCACGAGGACGGCCCCGAAGACTATGAGACCGATGCCGAGAAGGACCACGATGGCGCTGACTCCTATCGAGAAGGGTTTGAGGACAATCATTATGGCGAAAAGGAGCATCAGTATGCCGCCGAAAACCAGCCACCCGGAGCCTGTCACCCTGAACGCGCTCATGTCTCCGGCAAGTCCGATAATCATGAAACTGTGATAGATGAGCCAGATGCCGAGGATGAAAGGAAGGGTCGCCATCGTCACCTGCGGCCAGGCGCAGAGCATGATGCCGACAAGCAGGTCGAGAACGCCGCCGACAATGTTGTAGCCCCTCATCATGAACCAGTTGCGGCTGCTGACGGCAAGAAGCAGTTCAGTCACTCCCGTCAGGAGCATGACCACTCCGAACACGATGCTCAACGCCTCGTAACTGCTTTCCGGATAGAAGAATACGGCTACACCGGCCGCGATGATGAGCAGTCCGGCAATGAGAAGCATCCACCAGTTCCTGACAGCCTTCGCCGCCCGGCCTGTAATCTGTGAAATAAAATCCGACATAATCCAAAATCTTTAATCAAAAACGAAAAAATCCGGGATGAAAAACTTGAAATATCAAGATATTTCACTGATTCTCAGTATATTTGTATCACTGAACAAACAATACGCTCCCGGCGTGGACAAAGATAGGCAAATCATTTCGGAGTTGAGTAACTTTTTTACACATTTAGAGTATGGATAATTTGCAGAAGCCGACAGGAATGACGGTCGCGCCGTTCGCGAAGATGATGTATGTGATGGCGAAGCCTGCGGGAGCGCGCTGCAACCTGAACTGCCGCTATTGCTACTATCTCGAAAAATCCTCTTTGACCGGGGGGAGCGGAGATATGGACGATGAGCTGCTGGAAAAGTTCGTCAGGGAATATGTCGCCGCTCAGACCACTCCGGAGGTGCTTTTCATCTGGCACGGGGGCGAGCCTATGCTCAGGGGACTCGATTTCTACCGCAAGGCTCTGAAACTCCAGCGCAGATATGCCGGCGGGCGGGCGGTGGACAATTCCATACAGACCAACGGAACTCTCATCAATGATGACTGGTGCAGGTTCTTCCGGGACAACGGATTTCTCGTGGGGGTGTCAATCGACGGTCCGGAGGCTGTGCACGACCGCTTGAGGAAGAACAGGGCAGGAGCACCGACATTCCGCAGGGTTATGCGCGGGATTGAGCTTCTCGACCGCTACGGAGTGCAGTGGAACGCGATGGCGACGGTGAACTCGGCAAATGTGATCGCCCCGGAGGAGTTTTATGATTTCTTCAAAAGCATAGGCTGCCGCTATCTCCAGTTCACTCCGGTCGTGGAACGTGCCATAAAATTGCAGGACGGGCGGGAGCGGCTCGCTTCGCCGTCGGACAGGGCTGCGATGCCGGCTCCGGATTCCATAACTCCGACGGGCATAACTCAGGATTCCATAACTCCGGAGCAGTGGGGCGATTTTCTCTGCCGGGTTTTCGACCGCTGGTGGCCTTCGGATGTGGGAAAGCTGTTTGTCCAGATTTTCGACGCCACACTCGCCAACTGGATGGGGCAGCCTCCGTGCATCTGCACGATGGCACGGGAATGCGGACACGCCGGGGTGCTGGAGCACAACGGAGACCTCTATTCCTGCGACCATTTTGTTTTTCCGGAGTACAGGCTCGGGAACATATGGGAAAATACTCTTGTCGAGATGATGTACAGCCCCCGCCAGCAGCACTTCGGGACGGCGAAATCCAGTTCCCTGCCCCGACAGTGCCGCGAATGCGAATTTCTTTTCGCCTGCAACGGAGAGTGTCCGAAGAACAGGTTCGCGCTCACTGAAGACGGCGAGGCCGGGCTGAACTGGCTTTGCGGAGGCTACCGCCGCTTCTTCGCGCACAGCGCCCCGGCGATGACCCGGATGCGGGACTGCCTGCTGCGCGGGTGATTATCACATGCCGCCCGACCAGAATGGAGTGATTACCGGGTCCGGCTTATCTCATACTGCCCGGCGAGGGCATCCCTGAGGAAGACCGTGCCGGAGTCCTGTCCGGCGGCGAAACTGCCGACTGTCTTGCCGTTTCTGCTGACCGTCCATTGCCCGGCATCCAGACCGGTCAGAAGAAGGCTGAATTTGCGGCTCCCCTGCTTTTTCGCAGTTTCGCCGGAGATTTCAAAAGCATAGCCCGAGGCTGTCCTTCCGCAGTCGGCGCAGAACATCACCGCCTTGTCGCCCACTATCGCCCCTTCGGCATTCTCACCTGAAATGCGCGACACGGGAAGCACTTTCTTCACGCTCCTGTCGGAGACCTGTATCACATTGAGGAAACTGTCCTCCTGCTGCGGTTCGAGCGGACTCAGCTCCACTCTCCACGCACCGCGCTCATTGCAGGGGTCAGGCCGTGTCGTGGCGAAATTCGGATAATTCTCGCCGAATACATAGAATTCCTTACCCGGCCCTCCGACTTTCTCCAGCGAAAGATTGTCCGCCTGAGGAAGAAGCACGCTGCAGTGCAGGCGGCCGCTGTCCCCATTCTTCGTCCTCTCGACGGTGAAGACGGATTCGCCGAGCCGGGGTTCCTCGATGCTGTGCAGAAGCCAGTATTTTCGGAAAGAAGGGTCGGAGGATTTCACCCGGTCGTAGATTACCATCGCCGCCGGGACATCGCTGTCCTCATCCCTGAGGTTGAGGAAGACGAAACTTCTCCGGGCTTTCCCGACCTTGGCGCTGTAGGCCCTGGTGATGTCACCCTGCAGAAGCGTCCACTCCGGTTTCTGCGCGTCAGGGCCGAAACCGTGCGCGAGAACCTCCCCTATGGTGTAGTCATCGCTCAGCAGATCCGCGAAACTGCGGCAGCTCTCCCATCGGTCTCCCGGCATCCTCTGCCCGCCGTCATTGCGCGCGAACTCCGTCTTGTCCGCCCCGCCGTAGTTCCAGCAGGCGAATTTTTCCGCAGGGTCATAGACGAGCAGCGAGTTGTGCGCAATCGTGCGCTTGAAATAATTCTTGTTGTGCGGACTGTTGTAGCCGCCGGAGGAACCCTGATATGAACCCGAATCTATGGCGAGCGGCCCGCGATAATAAATCTGGAAAGAACCTGCATCGAGATGCTGGTGGTTGCCGAAATAGTGCTCCCCTATTTTCATCTCGGCGACGGCGCAGTCCGCGTCCCAACCCGTCCTCGCAATCATCCATCCGAAAGGCGTGCCGCTGTAACGGGACAGCGGCAGACCCTCCGGGGATTTTCCCTTGAGGGTGAAATCCCTCCAGAGCAGTTCCAGAATGAGCATATGGTTTTCGACGCTCGGCCTGCGCTCGTACTCGTACATCAGCAGCGGGTCTTTCCAGTAGCTCCCGGCCAGCATCGCCGGCATCGCATAGGACTGCGGATTTGTCCTCCTGGCCGGGTTCACGTCGCCGGCGGGCAGAACCTGTCCGTCGGGACGGCGGCGGTAAATCAGGTCGTAGAGCACATAGCGCTGCTCCGGGGAGTAAATCTGTCCCGCACCCATCCTGTCGAAAATCCACAGAGAATTGAGATCATTAAGATAACGCACAGTTACATAACCCGTTCCCTGATGGTAGTTGCGCCCGGAGTAGATGTAGTCGCGCACCGGCACATAGTCTTTGAAAATCATATCGGCGACATAGGCATACATCCGGGGATACTCGTCATATATGGCTATACCGCAGGAAAGCATATCTCTGAGTATCATCCACTCGGAGCCGTGGCCGGTGACACTCTCGTTGCGTCTGGGCGGATAGTGGCATTCCATTGTTCCGGCAATCCTTATGAATTCCCGGACATATTCCCGTTTCTGCTCTTCGCTCATCCTGTCGTAGCACCAGTCATAGACTATCGCCCCTGTCATAAGCATCGAGCCGCTCGCCCTCGACAGGTCGTTCTTAGTACCGAAGTTCGTGGTTTTCAGGGTGTCGAGCATCGCGGCAATGGCTCTGTCCGCCCGGGATGCGTCCCCTTCGACAAGATAGGCGAGCGCATCGAGCTGCGACTGCGTGGTCACGCCCCTCATCTGGGCGTAATAGCGGAAACCCCGGTCGGTGGCCTTGGCTTCCTCCTCAGCAGTTCTCGGTTTCGCCGCCTTCTTCATCTTGGCGAGTATGGCCTTGCCCTCCGGAGTCTTCAGTCTCTCCCTCAGTTCCGGTATGTCGCCGCTGCGCAGATAGAGTCTCGGATGGTTCTTCGGGGGAAGCGGAATGCGGATTCCCTCCACTTGAGTCCACACGACCTCATTGTCCCTGCGTTCGGCGGGAATTTCCTGCGAGCGTAGCGGAATGACTGCCAGCAGCAGGGCGGAAAATGTCAGAATATGTTTAAGTCTGTCCATATCGGTTGTTTCTGAACTTCAAACTTGCCGGGAATGCCGCAGGCGGAGCCTACTCCGGGATGGCCTTGAGGTGACGGCTGCGCTCGGGTCCGGGTGTGGTCTCAAGCCAGCGGCGGAGTATGGAGCGCATCTGTTCGAGAACCGGCTCATAGGCCGACTCCACCGCGAGATTGACCGTCTCGCCCCGGTCGCTTCCGATGTCGAAGAGCTGTTCGCGGTAGAGTCCCTTGTCGTAGAGCACATATTTGTATTTCCGGGTGCGTACCATCCAGCCTGCCGTGCCCGAGGTCTGTTTGAAGTTCGTTTCCGTGATTATGTACTCCGGCCCGGAGTCTTCAAGCGCCGCAGCGGAGGCGAAACTCCTGCCCCGCCTGCCGTCCGGAAGAGCCGCTCCGGTCCACTCGCAGACGCTCGGCATAAGGTCTATGCCGTTGTTCACGAGTGCTCCGCTCACCTCGCCCGCATTCTTCCCGTCGGGCAGACAGACGATGAGAGGCACGTTCGCGACCTCCTCGTAGAGGGCGGTCTTCTGATTCCAGCGGTGCGCCCCCGCCCCGTCGCCGTGGTCGGAGGTGAAAATCACCACGGTCTCGCCCCAGAGATTCTGACGGTCAAGCTCGCAGAGTATCTTCCCGATTTCAGCGTCCACAGCCTCCACGAGGCGGTAATAGGCGTTACGGTAAAGCCTCCAGTCGTCGGGGGAGTAATCCGTGACAGGGTAAAGCGAATAGTCGCGGGACTGTTCGTACCGCAGGACTCCGGCATCGTAGGGGGCTCTCTCGAAATTGGCGGGCAGGTTCGGGCAGTCCGCCACAGCCGCCGTCGGGGTCGGAACATACGGGGTCTTCTGCCCGCGTGCGTATTCGCAGATGTTGTGCGGATTGACGAAGGATGCCACAAGGAAGAAGGGAGCATCGGAGCGGTCCTTGAGGTAGTCCACGCAGGCTTCGGCCACGCCGGGGTCGCCGCTGTCGTGTATGTTTCTGAAACCGAACTCGCCGTCCGGGATGCTTATCGTGTTGAGATGCCACTTGCCGGAGTAGGCGCAGTCGTAGCCGGCCCGCGCCACAATCTGGCCGAGAGTGCTGCTGCGGAGCGAGTCCGCGAGCGGCTTCTCATTGATGTCCATCCCCGTGCGGGAAGGCATATAGCCGGTGAACATCGCCGCACGCGAAGGCCCGCTCAGCGGCATGGCGCAGTAGGCGTCGGAGAAACGGACTCCCCTTGCGGCGAGCCTGTCCATATTGGGGGTCCGCAAATCCGAGTTGCCGGCGCAGCCCATAGCCCCGGCCCACTGCTGGTCGGTCATAATCAGCAGCACGTTCGGACGCTTGCACGCCCTCCTTGCATCAGAAGAGCACTCAGCGGCGTTCCCGTCTTCCGCAGAGAGTGCCGGAACGGCGGACAGTGCGAACGCGGCGGCGGACACCACGGCGGCCGGTGAAGTCAGCAGTATGTTTTTGTGCCGTTTCATAGATGTTTCGTTTTACTCGACCCAGATTGGAGAAGTCCAGAGCCACTGTCCGTCCTTCTGTCTCACCCTCACATAGTACCAGTCGGAACCGCTTTCCTTTTCCCTGTCCTCCATCCAGTGTTCCACACTCCAGCAGGACTCGGGGATTGCGCGGTTGAAAAGCACCGCCTCGCTCAGCCAGCCCCTCATAAAATGGCTGCGCCCGCCCTCAAGCAGTTCCGCGAGGCTGTGGCTGAAACTTCTGCCGTTGAAATCGGAGATTATGTTCCCGTCAAGCGGCATCTCCACGTCGAGTATGACCGCCTGTGTGGAAGGGGTGGTTGTGTTCGGGTTCTTGGAGCTGTAGAGTTCAAGAGCGGCGGAGCTGTCAGTGACGGAGCGGATGCGGTTCACATGCGTGTGGAATTCGGTTTCGCCCTCCTGCGGAGAAGTGAAGGCCGCTCCTCGGAAGCACGGGGTCACGGACAATATGCGCCCCTTGTCGATGCGCACTTCCCCGTCCCAGTTCACATACTTCTCCTCCCTGTTCCAGCCGTATTCCATCTTGACTTTGCAGCGGATGAGGTCAGATGGCTCCCATACGGGCATATGCGGGCCGTTGAGACGGGCGAGCAACCGTCCGTTCTTTATTATGTCAACATAGTCTATGCAGCTCTGCGCCTTGACATTGACATAAATCCGTCGCCTGTCTCCTCCCTTAACTTCGCCCATAAGCGCGTCATTGATGCGGAAATCCACGGCTATGTTGTCTCCGGTCGCACAGCAGCATCGGCGGCTTTTCAGCGCGTCCCAGACGGCATCGCGTGAAAGTTCGGGAGCGAGAACGCCCACGCGTCCGTCCCCGTAACTGCCCGGATAGCCGGAGTGCTGGTCGGTGGAGCCCATCAGACCGAACTTGTGACCCTGCTTCAGACCGTAGAGAACCGACCCCTCCCAATTGCGCGGTCCCATATCGTGGAGGTACGGGCAGTCGCCCATGTCCCCCTCGGCGAGTCCGTGGCGGGAGTACATCTCCACGAACGGAGTCTGGTCACCTTCTGTGAAATATTTCCAGTTATAGCCCCTGTAGCCGGTCTGGTAGCCCATATGGTGCGGTGTCACAAAGACATCCCGCCCACGGAATTTCTCTTTCCAGTCCTCGATTGAGGAACAGTTCACCAGCGGCGCGTCCAGAGCCTTATGAAGCGCGACGTGGTCTCCGTAAATCATGCTGTGGGCTTCGTAACCTATGAATGTCAGGAACTTGCCCGGCCTGTCATATTCCCGGGTCATCGCGCTGTACTTTTCGTATCCGCCCCGTCTCAGCCTTCTGAAAGCGTCGGTGTGGTAGCCTATCACCCATTTGAGGCGCGGTTCCCTGTTCAGGAGCTTGATGTCAGGCCACATCGCGTGCGGAGTCACGCTCACGAAGTCGAGCTGCTGCGTGGCCGCCTCAAAGGCGTCGCGCATATCCCCGTGCCCGTAGGTGATGTTGCAGTGATTGTGCAGGTCACCCCAGTAGAGTTTCAGCCCTGTCGGAGAAGGCACTTTCCTTTTCACCTCCTCAATGCTGCGGCAGGAGTCAAGAAGGCTGCCCGATGCGGCCAGTCCGAGCAGCGACCAGCCCGATATTTCCATGAATTTTCTTCTGTCCATCTAAAATACCTGTTCACCGGAGTTTGTATCCGAGTTTGACCTTCTTGCTCTTCCCGACTTTCACTTCGAGCGACATTCCGCTGTTGCTAAAGCCGTTGTCGGTGAATCTGGCGGAAATTTTCTCATAGCCGGCCTCCGCTTTCGGATGGATGACGGTTATGAACCTCACCGCTTCGTTCCCAGCCTTTTTCGCATTGAACGACACCCACATCCTCTTCACTTTTTTCATATATGCCGGAGACTGCCAGCCCTCGTCCTTTTTCATACTCATCCCCTCCGGGCCGAAGCAGCGGAACATAAAGTTGCTGTCGCCCTCGAATTCCGAATAAAAGGTCATATCCTCACGGCTGTTGGGAATCTTGCCCTTGGGCATCTGCCAGTTGAGGTTCACCCAGCCTTTCTTAGTTCCGGAAGCCTCGTCGACGATGACGAAATATTCATTGTTCACGAAGAATATGGAACGGCGGTGGATGAGGCCCGGATAGCTCGGATGCTCGGTGACCAGCAGCTGCACATCACCCTCCGGCTGCCACAGAAGCGTCTCGGACGCCACTTTATCCACATCCTTGCTGTCCATCGTGAGGGTGTTGTGATGAGCCGTAGCCCTGAACCACTTGCGCCACTCCATAATCTCGGGATCCCTGCCTTCATACACATAGGAACCCGAATCCTGAAAGAGGCACTTCCCGTTGTACCAGAGTTCGAAAGTGCCGAAATCCGGCTGCGCGTGCCACTCTCCCGCAGGGCCGGCCTTGACATCCATCTGCAGCGCACCGCTCCCCCATCCGTTGCGGAACACGAAGAAGCCCGAGTCTGTGAATCCTTTGGAAAGGTAAGACGGAAGTTCCCCCTCCGCCCCGTCGGTCGCGAACCACTTCACGGCCTGATTGTCAGGGAAGACCTCGGCCCACTGCCTGAAATGCTTCTGCATCTCCCTCCTGTCGGTAATCTTGGCGTCGCTGAAGCACGGATTGGTGCAGTCCGGGAACATTATGTTCAGATACCACATCACCATACTCTCGACCGCATCCTGATAGGACTTCGGGAAATCGGCCCTGAAACCGTTCAGATCGGCCACCCGGAGCGACTTGAGGAAAATCTCGATGGTCGCGAGGTGGTAGTGCGGGTCGAGTTCATAGTGTCCGCCGTCGGGGAGAACCTGCACTTTGACTTCGCGGTTCAAAATGTCCACCCCGCTCTGCCTCCACTGCGCCGCCTCCTTGAATTCTGGAAAAAACGACCCTGCATAGAGCATCCTCTGCGCCTCGAAGAGCAGGTGGTTGCCCTGCTTGGACCAGTTGCCCATAATGTGCTCGGCGTGGCGGTGGTAGTTCACGAGGAACTCGGTGAGAAACTCCGGAGTGAAAGACGGTGAGTCGATGAAAAGCTGGAACTGCAGGCACTGGTCCTGAAGACGGTGGCTGACTTCGAGAGGCCGCCAGGCGTAACGGGCGTTCTCCGCGTCGGCCTTGAGCTGCGAGTCCGCCGTAATCTCATATTCCTTCTTGTTTATCCTGACATACGGGTTCTTCCGAATCCAGTCCATATACTGGCTGACCCATTCCCGGGCATATTTCTCGTCACCGCTCACCCGGTAGGCATATCCCATCGGGGTGAACCACTTGTGACGGTGCAGCTGCCAGCGCAGTTCGTTGTCCTTGACCGGCCAGTATCTCCAGTCGATGTCCTCGCCGTAGTTGAAAGAAGGCTGGTAGCCCTTGTGCACGAAAAAGGTGTGCTGGAGCGCATCGTCGGCCCATTTCTGCTGCTCCCTGTTGATTTTCACCTTCTTGATGTCCTTGATTTCCGGAGTGCGGATGTCCTTGCGGGCGCGATAATATTCAAGCAGATTCGCTGCGGCCGCCTTGTCGTCGCCGCTCAGGTGATTCTGTTTCACCTTCTCAAGCCCCGGACGGTCGAGATCCAGCAAATCGAAGACTTCGCTCCGGAGTTCCTGCGCTCCGAGGGAATATGCCGAAAGAGCGACAGCTGACGCCAGCATAAATGAGGATATATATTTTTTTGCCATATATCTTTTTTATTTTACGATTGAGATTCCCTTATGAATATACCTCTTCAGAGCCTCGAGATAGTAGTAGTCGGCGTAGTTGAGCGGCACGTCAATCTCCGAGCCGTGCGCGAGCGAGCCTGTGGAATGCTTGAGTATGAATCCGCAGTTCGTGCCCGGCGCGGCGAGATATTCCGGAGAGGAAAGGCTGCGGAGGATTCTCCCGGCATAGTCGAGATATTTCTGACCGTCATCGGCATAGCCTCCGAGTTCAAGAAAAGCGGATGCGGTGACTGCGGCGGCGGAAGCGTCCCTCGGCGTGGCATCGCCTTCCGGAGCGTCATAGTCCCAGTAAGGGACTGCATCGGCGGTCGTCACCCGGGACATAATCATATCTGCGATGTTCTCTGCGAAGCGGAGGTACTTGGCGTTACGGGTTTCGCGGTAGCAGACTGTGAAGCCGTAAACCGCCCATGCCTGCCCGCGCGCCCAGGACGAGTCGTCGGCCTTGCCCTGGAAAGTCTGACGGGTCTCCACCGTGCCGTCGGCATTGTAGCTCACCACGTGCCAGCTCGTGAAGTCGGGGCGGAAATGGTTGGCCATTGTCTTGTCCGCGTGAATGATGGCGATGTCGCGGTATTTCGGATTGCCGGAAATTTTCGAGGCCTCGAAAAGCAGTTCGAGATTCATCATATTGTCTATTATGACCGGGAAATTCCACTGCCCGAAGTCCCAGGAGCGGATTGCCCCGATACGGCTGTCGAAACGTGATGCGAGATTGTCCGCCGTGCGCACTATGATCGGCGGGATGGAATCCGCCGGGGCGAGCCTCTCGGCGTTGCCATAGCTGCAACCTATCATAAAGCCGAGGTCGTGCGTGCCCTTATAGAAACTTATGGGGAAGAGTTCATTGGTAAACTCAGCGGCGGCATCGCGCAGCCGGGTGTCGCCGGTCAGCTCACAGGCGAGCCAGAGAGAACCCGGAAAGAAGCCGCTCGTCCAGTCGTAGGGGTCGCAGGTGCGCAGAGCGCCCAGTTTCTCCGCAGGCGGGTTGGGACGCAGGGAGTCGACCTTTGAAAGCACCGACGGACCTATCTGCGAGACCAGAAAGTCCAGGTCCCAGGAAGACCAGATTGAACGCGGGAATCTCCCCGTGCCCTTGAGCGCATCCGCCGTCTCCCGAAGCTGCGCGGAGGAAGTCTCCACGGCGTTTCCGACCCAGGCCTCGCTCTCCCCCGAGCAGGAAAGCAGAGAGAAAGATGCTGAGGCGGTGATGACGGCTGAAATGAAAATTGCTGAAAATCTATGATTCATCGTTATGCAGTGTTATATCATATGCTATACTTTGCCGGATGCAAAATTAACTGCTTTTGACGGGGCGGTCAGCAAGTCTTGTGGAAATTTTGAAAAGAGGTGTGGAAGTTATTTCAATTCTGTGCACAAATCTGCAAGGAATTTCCAATCCGCATGTAGTTTTGAAAAAATCTGACATAATTTTCAACAAAATCTAAACTGTCTGCAATAAAGTGAAACAAGTTGCGACAAAGGCGAAAGTCCACGGGCCGGGCTTGGAGTAACTTTGCATCGGGACAAACACTTATAACTGATAATGAAAAAGTATCTCGTTTTATCACTTGTGACCATCGCGGTCATTTCGCTTGGCGGATGCAGCAAGGACATTCTGGCCGAACAGCCTATAGGCGACACGGACATCCACAGGATACCCGGCAGCGGAGATGCCGAAGGGCTCGACAAGGAAATTTTCAAACTTCTGGACCTCGACTGCGAGGGGCTTGAAAAAGTCAGGCAGTACTGTGAGGCGGAGGATTTCTACAACGCCGGGCAGAGCCTGCTGGAATATTGGAGAACACGCCCGGTCTATAACCCCTCAGTCGACATTCTCACACCTTCCGCCACCGCAAGCGAGCAGAACATAGCCGCACAGGCCACTTCCGCAGGCGGATGGCGCTTTCAGGTTTACACCTACACCGAAGAGGGAACGGCCGGCTCCGGCACTGAGAAATACTGGTCCTTCGCCGGAGAGGACGGAAGCATCGACTGGGAGACACTGCCTTCCTCCCTCGCCTCCGAAACGGAGTTCAAACTCCAGAAACACCGCCTCCAATGGATGCTGCCGCAGGCCAAGACCTACAAGCTCACCGGAGACGAGAAATATATCCTTGCGTGGATTGAGGCGTGGAAGTCCTGGAACGAGACCTATCCCGTCCCGGAAGGCGCGACCTCATCTATGGAATGGTGCCAGCTCCAGCCTTGCTCGAGGGTGGAGAACATCCTTGACGCCCTCCCGTATTATGCAGCATCGAAAAACCTCACCGCCGAGGTTCTCACCTACACCCTGCACACAATCTACAATCACATCGAGTCCATACGCAAGAACCTCTTCGCCGACGCGACGAGCAACATCCGTCTCTCGCAGGAGCAGATTATAGCCGAGGCCGGCATACTGCTCCCGGAGTTCAGGCAGTCGAAAGTATGGTTCGACGAGGGCATAGCGGCGGTGACGGCGCAGCTCTCGTCCCAGTTCAACGAAGACGGAGTGCACAACGAGTTGGACCCGAGCTACCACCTCGCCGCCGTGGCGGACTTCATTTCAGTCTACAAGACGGCGCAGCTCAACGGGAGGGTCTCCGAACTTCCTTCCGACTATGCCGAAGGCCTGCGCAAGGCGGCCGGCTTCCTCAAGGACATAATCTATCCGGACTACTCGCTCGACAACTTCAACGACACCCGCTCGGTGAGGATGACCAAGAGCGTGCTTCAGCGCAACCTCAGAGGGTATTCCGAACTCTTCCCCGACGATGAGCATCTGAAATGGATGGCGACAGGAGGAACTTACGGGAAAAGACCGGAGGAATCCATCATAACCTACCCTGTTTCAGGCTACTATATGATGCGCAGCGGCTGGACGCAGAACTCGGTTATGCTCATCCACAAGAACTGCTTTGACCCGGCATGGAAAGGACACAACCAGAGCGATAACGGCCACATCGGGCTCTATGTCAACGGGCGCAGCTTCCTCCCGGATGCCGGGTGCTATTCCTACAGCGGCGGCGACCGCAGCACCTATGCCTCATCGGAAATGCACAACACCATAACGAAGAACCGGCAGAACTTCACAAGCCGCGCAGGAAAGCTCCTGAAAACGGAGAGCACCACCGGATACGAGGTTCTGGTGACTGAAAACGCGTCATACGCCGACCTGACGCACCGCAGAGCCATATTCTTCGTGGACAAGCGCTATTTCGTGGTGGTCGACGAAGCCTACGGCGGCAGCTATGACACCCCGGTAAACCTCAACTTCAAACTCTGGGGAGGTCAGAACAAAGACGCTTCCGGATATCCGGAGAGCGGCAAGGACTACACGGTAATCGACGCTTATGAAGACAAGGCCTGCGGAGCACATTCGACTTTCACCGACGGCAACAACCTGCTGATCAAGTCATTCTCCGAGACTTCGGACAACATCTCGTCCGAAAGCGGCACAGGCTACTACTCCAATGAAATCGGCCAGAAAACCCAGAGATGGTGGTACAGGCTCAATGTCGACAAGAAAGAGGGCAAGGCCGTGCGCTTCATCTCGGTGCTGCTGCCTTACAGCGGGACTTTCGAGGCGAACAGCGTCAGCGCCGAATTTACGGACAACACCGCCGCCACGGCCGGGACGTTCCACGAGAGCGGGGTCTCCCTCAAGGTGACGGTCAACGGCGAGACCAGGACCCTGAGCTACAAGCTCTGACACCGGAGCCGCCGGCGAAGTTCATATCAACCGGCAACGGACATCAAAGAAAAACAAGTAAAATCCTACAGACAATGACAGAATTGATAACCAGACGAATCCGTAACGCGGCTCTTGCCCTCACTGCGGCGTTTGCAGCGGCACTCGCAGCCGCATCCTGCACCGCGCAGCTTACGGACACCGGAGCGTTCGCGCTATACTACCCCGGCATCACCGACATCGGGCCGTCCACCAATATGGACCTCAGCCCGAGCTGGCACGGGGGCGTTCCATCGGACTTCGAGATTTACCGCGTCATACTCGAAGGACAGAGCGTCACTCCCGAATGCTTCTCGGTCGACGCCTCGACCGGAGTGTTCCAAATCCGCAACAGCGCCTCACTCCCGGTGGGGAAATACACTGTAGGCATCGCCTGCAACGCCAACGGCGGCAGATGCGAATTCCCCGAAGCCATTACGGTCAATATGATGAAAGCCGTTCCGGACGGCATCACCGCCACTCCTGACAAGATAACGGTCGCCCTCTCGCAGGTCACCTCTTCAAGTTCCGCCGAGGAACTGCCCACTGCGCAGATCAGCACCGAGGGAGAGCACATCTCCATAAAGAACTACCTCATCTCCTCCGTACGCAGGGACGGGACGGCGATGGAGAGTTGGGCGGATTTCTTCAGCGTGGACAAGACCGGCAAATTCAGCATCCTCAGGAACGGTTCGTTCCAGTCGGGCATCTATGTCTTCGACTTCAAACTCACGACTATGGTCGTGGGGGCGGACTCCGAAGAAGGGATATTCACAGACGCCCTCACAGTGGAAGTGACATCCCCTCCTGTCGCGCTCGTTTACAGCCCGGCGGAAATCAAGGTCGAGCAGAACAGCGCATACACAAGTTCCGCTCCGGCGTTCACGGGTTCGGTGACAGACCTGGAGTTCAGCGTCAAATCGACCTACCCGGAAACGGACAAGATCTCCATAGACCCGAAAACCGGAGTAATCACCCTCGCCGGTGACAACGGCTTCGACATAGGCACGGAAATAAGCGTCTCTGTCACGGCAGTCAACAGCTATGGCACGGCGGATTTCGACCAGGTTCTGAAACTCACGATTGTGGAACACATATCCCCGATAACTATGCTCGCCTACAACGACACCACGGTCTGGGAAGGCACGAAAGTCCGGCTCGGACCTCTCCGGACCGACGGAGACGAGGTGCGATATTCCTTCGAAGAACTGCCGCAGAGCATCTCTGCGCTTTCAATCGACGAAATCACAGGTGTCATCAGCGCAAACAAGGGCAACACGATTCCTCTGGGTGACTTCAACATCAAGGTCAAGGCCGAGAATGCCAAGGGTTCGATAACTGCAGAGCTTAAATGGACCGTAATCGAGAACCCGTACGCTTTCACCTACGTAAGCTGGGGCAACAACCTCAATCTCACCCCGGAGACCGGCTATGCGAGCCAGCACCGCGTATCCGTCACCGAGGCTCAGGAGATACCGGTGGCTTCCTCCGACATAAAGGAGGGCATAGAAGCCATATTTGAAATCAGCGGAGGAAGCAACACCAACTGCGTGACGGTAGACGGGACATCCGGAAAGCTAACCACCGTTCCGGAAACCTTCACCAAGGTGGCGGACCGCAGGGCGCATTTCGTCTTCGTCAAGGTTACGACCGGCAAGGGGACTTCCGGAGAAACCGTCGTCAAGACCCCCGTGTTCTTCGACTTCAACACTCCGAGGGGTGAAGACGGATACAGCATTGAATACACTCCGTTCGCCATCAAGTGCAACCCGAAGAACGGAGTCACCTCCCCGGCACCTGTGATCAAGAAAAACGGAGAGGTACTCGCCGGCGACGATCTGAAGAACATCACTATGGACTTCCGCCGCTCGTTCAACTACTGGAACATCAACGGTCCGTCGGAACACAAGAACGGTGCTCCGGATGTAAATAAGACCACCTTCCTGTCAAAACTTTGGGCGGCATATTACGCGGCCATAAATGTCGCGTACAATGCCGGTTCGAGAGACCCGATTTCGACTTACGGAAGGCCGCTGCACGTGGCGAAAACGATAGGCTACATCCGCACGCAGGATCTCGCCCTCTACATCGCGCCGGAGAAGTTCCTCGACGACAACGGCTACGCCAACGGGATATTCACGGGACAGATAACCTTCAGCCCGACCGGAGGCGATCCCGCCGGCGCGGCTGACCCGTACAGGCTCTTCCCGCTCTTCGTATGGTTCGACACCCGGTTTTAGCTGTTCCGGACATATTGTTTCAGCCGAAAAAGATTGAATGATGAAAAACACAAGATACATTTTGCTTTCCTCAGTGGCGGCTCTGCTGTGCGTCACGGCGTTTTCGCAGGAAAAAATCACGGTCAGGGGCACTGTCACCGACGAGAGGGGCGAACCGCTCATCGCGGCCGGTGTCTCCCAGAGCGGCACTGACAACGGTGCCGTAACCGATGCAGACGGGAAATATGTCATAACCGTCCCACAGGACGCGAAACTCAGTTTCAGCTACATAAGCTACATCACTCAGGAAGTCGCCGTAAACGGCAGGGGCACAATCGACATCAGCCTCGTTCCCGACAACACCCAGCTTGAAGAAGTCGTGGTTATCGGCTACGGCACGATGAAAAAGAGCGACCTCACCGGCTCCGTCGCCTCAATCGGCGAGAAATCCCTCAAGGACTTCAAGACGGGCTCCGTGGTCGAGGCCCTCGGAGGCCAGATTGCCGGAGTGAACATCACCGCCGCCGACGGAACTCCGGGAGCGGGCTATGACATCAAGATCCGTGGCGTGGGAACGGTCAACGGGGACTCCTCCCCTCTTTTCATCGTGGACGGATTCGAGGTTTCGAGCATAGACTTCCTCGCGAGCCAGGACATCAAGTCCATAGACTTCCTCAAGGACGCCTCCGCTTCGGCAATCTACGGTGCGAGGGCGGCAAACGGAGTCGTGCTCGTCACCACAAAGGACGGTCAGGAGGGCAGGCCGCAGATTTCCTACAACGGGTCGGCCTCATGGAGAAAACTTTCCAAGAAGCTGGAGACCATCAGCGCCTACGACTTCGTTGCCCTGCAGCTCGAAACCAACCCGACCAAATATGCCGACACCTACTTCAAGGCAGGGACGGATTCGGACGGAGTACCATATAAATATCAGAGTCTTGAGGACTACCGCAACTTCGAGGGCGCGATAGACTGGCAGGACGAGGCCTTCCGCACGACCTGGTCCCAGAACCACGACATAAGCGTCAGAGGCGGCAACAAACAGTCGCAGTACACCGTCTCATTCTCGCATTTCGACGAGGACGGAATCTTCGTCAACAGCGGCTACCGTAAGAACAACGCCAGAGTGAAACTTCGTCAGGAAGTCACGAAATGGCTCACCTTCGACGGCTCGCTCAACTACACGAACACCAAGAGAACCGGAATAGGAACCAGCGGAGGCCAGCTCGCCAACCTCATATCCTACCGTCCCGTCGGCGGGCTGGGCGTCAGCCAGTACGACCTGCGCTACCTTATGTACGACCCGACCGCCGCAGCGGAGTCCAACTTCGACTCGAACAAGATCAATCCGATAATCCAGGCCGAGTCAGTGGACGACCAGAGGAAGGCCGAGCAGTGGATCGGGAATATGGCCCTCACCCTCAAGCTCGCCAAAGGTCTGACCTTCAAGAGCGCGGGGACCTACAACACCAACTACCAGAGGCGCGACATCTTCTACAACGAGACCACCAGCAACGCCTACCGCGCCGGCGGAGCCTACGGTTCAAGCACTATGAGCCGTAACAAGAAATGGCAGGTCAGCAACACCCTGACCTACCAGAACCGCTTCAAGAAGAAGCACTCGGTGAACCTTATGCTCGGACAGGAGACCGTGTTCACCGGCTACGAATCCCTGCTCGGCGAATCCAAGGACTTCCCATTCGAGATTTTCGGGACTGACAACCTCGGACTGGGGGCCACCCCGACCCAGGTCACGACCACGCGCACCGAGAGTATGAGACTCTCCTTCTTCGCACGCGGATTCTACAGCTACGACGACAGGTATATGCTCACCGCGACCCTCCGCGCAGACGCGTCCACCGTGTTCTCCCCGAAGAACAAATGGGGGTTCTTCCCGTCCTTCGCCGCCTCCTGGAACATAGCCAACGAGGAGTTTATGAAGGACATAAAGGACAAGTTCTCCACCTTCAAGCTCAGGGCCGGCTGGGGTACGGTGGGCAACGACCGCATCACCAGCTACCTTTCGATGGACCTGTACACCAACAGCAAGATAGGAATGGGGACGACGACCTACACCGTGCTCACCCCGAAGCAGATAGCCAACTACGACCTGAAATGGGAAGGCTCGACCACCACGAACATAGGTCTTGACCTCGGATTCTTCAACAACCGCCTCAACATCACGGCTGACGGCTTCATCAAGGACACCAAGGACCTGCTCATCTCGCAGAAGCTCGCCTATGTGACCGGATTCGCCTCCCAGTGGCAGAACATCGGCAAGATCCGCAACGCCGGCTTCGAGCTGACTGTCAACAGCGTAAATTTCAACAAGCGCAACTTCTTCTGGTCCACCGACTTCAACCTCTCGTTCATCAGGAACAAGCTCGTCGCCCTCCAGGACGGTACCGACTACATTACCCGCAAGTCCGGATTCAACTCCAATTTCACCCAGGACGACTACATCTCCTATGTGGGCTCTTCGCTCGGAGACATGTACGGATATGTCTTCGACGGGGTCTATCAGTATTCGGACTTCAATATGCTCCCTGACGGGACTATGCAGCTCAAGGAGGGAGTTCCGGACCTGAGTCCGAGGGGATATGCCCCTGTCCCGGGTATGACCAAATACAAGGACATCAACGGCGACGGCAAGATAACCCCGGAAGACAGGACGAGCATCGGAAACGGCTACCCCGACTTCTACGGCGGAATCACCAACCGCTTCCAGTTCTACGGAGTGGATTTCAGCTTTATGTTCCAGTTCAGCATAGGCAACGATGTCTACAACGCGATGAGGATGTACCTCACCCAATCCCGGATGGAACGCACGCAGATGCTCGCCGAAGTGGGCGACAGATGGACAGTCACCAACGCCTCCGGCGCCGTGCCTTCCGCGACCGGATACATCCCCTACGATGTGTCATCCCGCTTCATCGAGGACGGTTCATTCCTCAGGCTCAAGAACATAACCCTCGGATACACCCTCCCGGAAAAGTGGACGAAAAAGATATATGTCAGCAAGCTCAGGGTCTATGCCACCGCGCAGAACCTCTTCTGCCTGACCAAGTACAGCGGCTACGACCCGGAGGTCAGCACCCTCACGAGCCCGCTCACGCCGGCGTTCGACTGGGGCGCATATCCAAAGAGCCTCGTGCTGACGATGGGACTTGACATCCAATTCTGACAAAGGAGATATGAATATGAAAAACAAGTTTATCCATATAGTTGCGGCGACCGCCGCAGTCCTCTGCCCGCTTTCCTGCTCTCTCGACGAGGTGAGCTATATGGAAATCGAAAAGCAGAATTATATGAACACGCCGGAGGAGGCTCAAAGTGTACTGCTGGGAGTATACAGGGATATGGTCGAAGACAATATGTACAGTATGAACCTGTCCCTCTATTTCACTCTCGGCACGGACGAGGCCAAGGTCGAAGGCAGCTCTCCGAACTCGTGGAGAGACCTTCCGAGCAACACCTTCTCCACCTCCAACAGCTATGTCGAGGGCAGCTGGCAGGCGCTGTACAACGGCATCTACAACGCCACCGACTTCATCGAGAACCTCTCCCGCAAGGCTCCGCAGTGGGGTGAGGGATATCACGACCTCGCCGCCATCTATATGGCCGAGGCCCGCACCCTCCGCGCACTCTATTATTTTGAACTCGTCCGCTGGTACGGCCGTCCCGTGCTCATAAAGACGACAGCAGAGTCCAAGAAACACCCTTCGGAGTTCACTCAGCCCGAACCGTCCGAGGTCTATGAATATATAGAGCAGGATCTCAAATACGCGGCCGAGGTGCTTCCTTGGGCGGTCGATGACAGCTACAGGAGCGACAGCAGTTTCAGGGTCTCCAAAGGCACGGCGCTCGGGCTTCTCGCCAAGGTCTATGCGACCTGGGCAGGCTTCCCGGTGCAGGACGAGAGCAAGTGGGAGCTCGCTGCCAACACAGCGAAGATTGTGGTGGAGTCCGGCAAGCATAAGCTGCTCGACGACTATCAGACGCTCTGGGAAAACACCTGCAACAATGTCTGGAATCCGGAGGAGAGCCTTCTCGAGGTGTCCTTCTACACTCCGTCAGTAACCGGGAGCGACCCGACCGGGCGAATCGGCAAATGGAACGGCGTGACCGCGGCCGACGGTTCGGGCGACTACATCAGAATCGCCGCGAACTGGAAAGTGCTTCCTACATTCATAGCATCCTGGCCTGACCACCTCAACGACAAGAGATGGGCGCTGTCCTTCGCCGACTACAAATACACCGCCACCGGCAAGACCGCCCTGGGCACCTATAAGCCCGACGGCGCGACCGAGAATCAGAACCTCACGATGGAAATCGCCATGGCGGCCGACGCCAAGCCGGACTGGAGGAAGCCGTTCAACAACGCCCTCTCCCCTGCGAAGTGGGATCTCGCGAAATATGCCAGGGAGCAGCTCAAGGATGCCAACTACTCAAATGTGAACTGGTACATCCTGCGCTACGCCGACGTGCTCCTGCTCTATGCCGAGGCTCTGAATGAATGGCACAAGGCCCCGACCAACGATGCCTACTCGGCTGTGAATATGGTGCGCCGCCGCGCCTACGGCCTGCCTGTGAACACGGCATCCACCGCCTGCGACCTCTCGACCGGGATGACCTTCGAGCAGTTCCGGCAGGCAGTGAGGGATGAACGCGCCCACGAACTCGCCTTCGAGGGGCATCGCAAGCAGGACCTCATCCGCTGGGGGATATACTACGACACGATTATGTCCACGGCCTCCGGACTCGCCGCATGGCACGAGCAGATGCCTTCGCTCTACATCATCGCCGACTACACCGTCAAGGGCCGCCACGAAATTATGCCCATCCCGCAGCGCGACCTCGATATGATGCCGGGCGTGAAACAGAACGACGGCTGGAGATAATCCGGCCGCACGGCGGTTTTCACCGCAGAAGCGAGAACAATAAAAATATGATCATTATGAATGTCAGAAAACTTTACTCGTCACCGGAACTTGAATCGGTGACAGCGGACACGGAATCGGGGTTCGCGTCCAGCACCGGCGGAATCACCGCAGGAAATGAGCAATATGAGGTCCTTGATCCTCAGGGATGGAACTGATAGCAAGCCACAGATTATGAAAAGGATTACAGCGATTATGCTCGTCACCGCCGCAGCGGCGGTGGCCTGCTCGAAAGAAAACATAGAAGACGGTGGCAACAGGGCGAAAGAGGTCAATTACATAGAGGCCAGTTTCAATGCCGCTCCCGAAAGTGCAGACGACAACGAACCCGTCTCAGCTACAACGGGCACGAAGACCGCAGTCGACATCAGCACCGGAGATGTGAGCTGGACCGGCACGGACTGCATCAGTGTGTTCGACAACTCGACTGCCGCCGAGCAGCACAACAACAAGTTCACCCACAGCGGCGAGTCGGTATTCAGCGGAACATTGCCGGAGGATGCGACCGAATTCTACGCTCTCTATCCTTACGACGCCGACGCGTCCTTCAATCAGGAAAGCAAGGCAATCACCGCCACACTCTCCGCTGAACAGGCTGCGGCTGCGGGAACAGTCGCCGACGGGACTGCGGTTATGGCCGGGAAAGTCTCCGGGAACAGCATATCGTTCAAAAACATCTGCTCGCACATAGGTTTCACCATCGCCGAGGGCATCACCGATGTGAAATCAATCACCCTTATGGGCAACGCCTCCGAGGCGCTCTGCGGAACTTTCACCATCGGATGGAACGCTGACGAGCCGGTGATTGCGCTCACCAAGCCGGAGACTTATGTCACCCTGCGCAACGCCGACGGCAGCGCGCTCGCTCCCGGCACCTACTGGTTCACAGTTCTCCCGGTGAATTTCAGCAAGGGATTCACCGTGACCCTTTCCAAGACCGACGGAAGCCAGAAGGCGAAGTCGCTCAATTCAGCCGTCACGAAGGTATCCTCCCGCAACAAGATTCTCCCGCTCGAGACGCTCTCGGCAAGCCAGTACGAAGACAAGCTCAATTATTTCATCCGCTACAA
>CAVDEO010000004.1:7691-10553 GCA_963607915.1 bacterium | reverse complement strand
GATGTCGGACTTAATTGTCTGCGGAGCCGAGTCATCCACACGGTCAAAGATTGAATTCGGGAAAACACTTCAGCCGGCGACAAACGCGAGCGGAAATCTTCTGTTTGAGAATCTCATCATCACTCCTGCGGAGTCTTTCAGCAACGACTTCATCGGGCAGAAAAAAGCCGACGCAGATCCCGGAACAGAATTCGGAGCAATAGTTTTCGACAGTTGCACGATGACGACAGCGCGACACTTGATTTGCATACTCAATGCGGTGACTTCAATCGGGAAAATATCCGTACTGAACTGCGATTACTTCTCGAAATACGCACAGGCCTGCATAGTGACACTCGGGAATCTGGCGTCGACGGTTTCAGAACTGAACATAAGAAACAATGTATTCTGCAACGCCACCGGCGTGACAATGACAGAGTTCAAAGTACTTCATGCACCATCTGCCACAGTGAGCAACATCAACGCATACAGCAATACATTTGACCACACGACAATGGGAAGTGCCGGATGTATCATCGTATACGGTGTGGAGAATTGTTACATAATGTACAATCTATGTAACGAAACCGTCCTCACGACCAAGGCATCCAATTTAGGAAACTATAAAGGTTCTGCGTCTTCGACGATAAACGGCAGTGTCGTGAACAATTACTATTACACAAGCGGGTCATATACATTGAACAACTCGTTGAAACCGAAGCAATCAGGTACACCGGTCAAGCTGTCAGCCTCGCCGCTTTCAAGTGAATGGAATCCGGCTGGAGGCGTATATGGGACATACAGCATCAATGCGGTGGACGCAACAAAACAGCCTGGAGAGGCCCTGTTTAAACTAATCGGAGCGAAACGCGCGGATATGACTTCGACATCTACGGCTTCAGCACAGTAGCATCGTCGTGGCCGACAAGTGGGCGAATTCCCCATAACCCAACATTGCTGACTTAAGTCTGCCAGCTAATATCAGTCCCGTTTGCGAATCCACTCGGTCGGGAGGCATCCCATATAGCGCTTGAAGCAGGTGGCGAAGTAGGACGGGCTGTTGAACCCGACCATATCGCTGACGACGGAGATGGAGTATCGCCCGTCTTTCAGCAGCCTGCAGGCCTCCTTGAAGCGTATGCGACGGATGAAGTCGAGTGCGGATTCCCCGGTGAGCGACTTGAGCTTGAGATGCAGGCTTGAGCGCGACATACCCATTTCGGATGCGAAGTCGGTCGTGGAGAAATCCGCGTTGTCCATATTGTCCGAGACTATGGAGGCCGCCTTGGCAAGCAGTTCCTCGTCATAGGCCGTGAGCGCACCCCAGCCGCTCTCGACCGCAGCAGCGGACTTCTCCGCCACGCCCGTCAGCCGTGCACGGGTGCGCAGCATATTGCGGATCCTGGCCTGAAGCAGCGCAAGCGAGAAAGGCTTGGATATGAAGTCGTCCGCGCCGGCTCTGAAGGCAGCGAGCTGGTCGTGCTCCTCGGTGCTGGATGAGATCACGATTACCGGAATGCCGGAGGTCGCGATGTCACGCTTGAGCTGCGAACAGATTTTCAGCCCGTCGAGAGCAGGCAGGTTGATGTCGGTAATCACCGCGGCGGGCTGCACTGCGGCTATGCTGCCGAAGGCCTCGTCAGTGTTGGAGGCTATGCGGATTTCGAACCTGTCGGAAAGCGCATCCCTGAGATACGCGGCCATTTCCCTGTCATCTTCCGCTATGAGCAGCACCCCGCCGGTCTCATCCGTATTGGCCGGTTCCGATGAAGGGATGTTCTCGACCTCCTCCCCGTCCGGCTCGGGTGCATAAACATCCCGAAGACCGGACGCGGAGGCATCGCCTTTCTCGTCCTGCGAATAGGCGTCAGCAGAAGCCGGAAGCCGTACGGTGAACTCCGAACCCTTCCCCGGTTCGCTCTGTAGGGAGATTGTCCCGTGATGCAGTTCCACCAGCCGCTGCACAAGGGACAGTCCGATTCCGCTGCCGACATAGTCCCTCCCGACCTGATAGAACCTCTCGAAAATCCGTCCCTGTTCTTCCTTCGGAATTCCTGAACCGGTGTCAGAGACCCGGATGAGCAGCTGCCCGCCCTCAATTCCGGCATACAGGGTCACAGAGCCTTTCTCCGTGTACTTTATCGCGTTGGAAAGCAGGTTGCTGAGTATGAGTTCGAGGTACTGCGCGTCCAGACAGGCGGTTTCGCTGCCGAGCGGCGAGTCGAGACGGTATTTCAGACCTTTCTTCCGGGCCACCGGCTCGTAGGCCGACCAGTTCTCCCGTATGAGTCTGAACACGGGTTCCGGACGCACGCCGAGCCTGAACACGCCGAGTTCCGCACGCCGGTAGTCGATGAGCTGGTTCACGAGATGCAGCAGTCGGCGGGCGTTGCGGTCGATATAGCGCAGCTGCCGCCGCGTGGCGGTGTCGGCGCATTTGGCGATCATCTCCGACAAAGGATTGATTATCAGCATAAGCGGGGAGCGCATCTCGTGCGATATGTTTATGAAGAACTGGGTCTTCATCTGCTGTATCTCCTCCTGATGCGACTTCTCCCGAGTCTCGATTTCCAGTTTACGCTGCCTGTCCCTGCGCCTTACGAGCAGGAAGCACAGTCCGGCGACAAGCAGGAGGGCGAGCAGCGTGAACGCTATGACCGCAGGCACGGTCTTCCACCACACCGGAGCGATGCTTATCCTGAGCGTAACCTCCTCCGCGCACCACTTGCCGTCGCAGTTCGCCGACTTGAGCCTGAAAACGTAGTTCCCGTGAGGGAGATTCGACCAGCGAGCCGTCCTTCCGCTGTCCGTGACTGTCCAGCTGTCGTCATAGCCCTCAAGCATATAGGCGAAAGTGTTGTGCTTTCCGGAAAGATAGTTCGG
>CAVDEO010000004.1:4296-7455 GCA_963607915.1 bacterium | reverse complement strand
TTCCGGACTCATATTTCCCGGTCAGGGAGAAGCCCGTTATGACCGGTTCGGGAGAATATGGGTTGTCGGCGAAAAGATCCGGATTGAAGTAGGTGATTCCGTTGGCGCCTCCGAACATAATCTCGCCGTCGCCCCGTCCGAGAGCGGCGGAGGGATTGAACTGGTTCGGAGGCAGCCCGTCGTCGGCCGTATAGTTCCGGAAAGAGAGGGAGAAAGGATTGAAACGGGATATGCCCTTGTCGGTACTTACCCATATCATCCCGTATCTATCGGCCACAATCCCGTCAATTATGTTCCCCGGAAGACCGTCCGCCGATGAGAACCTCGTCCATTCACCGGCGGCATAGTCGTAACTCCACAGTCCGTCCCTCGTCCCCGCGAGGACATATTTCCCCGGAATTTCGAGCAGAGACTGCACATACATCCTCGCCGGGGCGGAAATGTCTTCGCAGAGTGAGAGTGTGCCCCCGTCGCAGACGAACACCGCGAGTCCCTCGCCTCCGCCAGCCCAGAGCAGCCCGCCGGAAGAGAGCAGCACCCTCACAGGCATAGCGGCGAATTTTGCCGCACCGCCCGCAAAGACAGGCGACTCCGTCCGAGCCTTCGCGCAGTCGAACAGTTGCAGCCCTCCGAGAGTGCCTATCCACAGTTTTCCCCCGCCGTCGTACGGAACAATCGAATATACGTCGGCAAGTCCGGGATTCCCGTCTGAAGCGCCGGAGGCGAAACGGGTTACAGTTCCGGAAGCGACATTGATGCAGGACAGCCCTCCGGCGTGCGCCCCGACATAGACCCTGCGCCCCGCATCGTCTATCCACAAGGCCTTTACATCGTCTGTTTCAGGTATATTCCCCCCCCCACTGCCGGATTTCACCGACCAGTAGCGGAAAGTTCCGGCGGAAGGGTTCCAGCAGTTCACCCCGCCGGTGTTGGTCCCGATCCACAGCCTGCCTCGTGCGTCTTCGGATATGCAGTTGACGACATTGTCGTTGAGCGAACGGGCGGACGGTTCGCGGCGCAGAGTGCTGAAGCGGTTCTTCAGAGGATGGCTCCAGTTCACCCCGCCGTAATAGGTCCCGAGCCACATTCCTCCCTGGCTGTCGCGGCAGATGCTTCTCACGGAGTTCTGGGAGAGAGCGCCCTCCCGGGACGCGTCGCCGGTGACGGTGCGGAAAACTTCGCCGTCGAGTATGCAGAGACCGCCGTAGGTCCCCACCCACAGGCGGCCTTCCCCGTCCTCCGAGACTGAACGCACGAAATTCGATGCAAGTCCTTCCTTCTGTCCTATCTGTTCAGCTCCGACACAGCTCTTTCCGTCCATTGCGATTTTCCACAATCCGTCCCCCTCGGTGGCGACCCAGAGATTTTTTCCGCTGCGGAAAATCGCGGTCACCATCGCCCGGGAAGTCAGTTCCGGAATCTTCCGCACGTCACCCCCGGCCGTATCCATCCTGTAAAGCCCGCCGTCGAGGCTGCCTATCCAGAGGCAGTCTCCGTCCCGGCACAGCACGCTCGGGCTGACCCCGCCGCCGAGCCCGCCGTCACGCCATTCGTTTTTCTCAAGGTTGAATATCCTGAACTTGCCTCCGGCGGCCACATACAGCTCGCCTCCGCCGGCGTGTGCAAGGCCGCCGACCTCTCCGACATTCCAGTTCAGGAACGAGTCGCTTTCGGGCCTGTACAGTGAGAGTCCCTTGTCCGTACCCGCCCAGACACGGCCTTCGGGGTCAACTGAAAGCAGTTTGACTATGTCCGACTGAAGCGAAGAGTCATCCCCAGCGATGTTGCGCCAGACACGGAAGTCGTAGCCGTCGTAACGGCTCAGCCCGTCCATAGTGCCGAACCACATCAGCCCGCAGCTGTCCTGACAGACGGTGAACACGGTGTTCTGCGAGAGGCCGTCCTCGACTGAAAGTCTGCTGAAATACGGCGCGCGGAACCCGGTGAGAACCAGCACCGCCGCCAGACTCAGCAGAGCCGTGCGCAGTCCGCGAAAAGTCTGTATTCCAATCGGGTATAACATAGTGAACTTCTTTTGTTCCATCCCCGCAAAAATAATATAATTGTACGGAATAAGTAAGCGTTAAAAAATAAAAAGCTTATCTTTGCAGTCGCGGTCTTTCGAAGGGCTGCGTTTGTTGTGAGTAAGCGATGAAAGGATTTGTCAGAATCATAGCGCTCCTGTGCACCGCGTTCGCCCTGTCGGGGATTCGCGGGACGGATGCCGCGCCTGACAATGCCACAGGTCATAAAGAATCAATCCTCGTTCAGGACAGAGAGCAGGAGGATGCGGACTGGTGCAACCGGACAGCCCTGAATGACGGCGGCCTTGAATTTTCTGCCGCAAGGACCGTCAGCCAGGCTTCCCGCGTGCGGAATTTTTCCGACGAAAGAAACAACAGTCCGCAGCAGCATTCCCGCACGGGCTTCTTCCGCAGCGGAAAGATTGTCTGCACCGTGCGTCCCTCCAATTTCATGCTGGACTGCATCGTGAGTCCCGTGAGCGGAGCTTTGTCGGGGCTTTCATCCGCCATCGCTCTCGAACGCCTGCGGATTTAGACCTCCCACGGAACTGCGCCTGAGCGCAAATCAAGAAGTCCGTCCGGTGTGGTGCACGAACAAGTTTTCAGGCGCGCCATCCGTGACAGGGGAGCCTTAACGGCTTCCGGGGACTGATTTTCATATTGACAAACATCAGTTATTGACAAACATCATGGCAAAAGATTTCAAAAGGGTGCACAACGCGCTCGACATCACCATATCTTCCGTTCTCGTCATAGCGGGAATCATCACGGTAATAATCCCGTCTTCGGTCGGAGTCAACATACTCGGCTGCTGTCTCGCGTTCTGCGGAATAGTGCTCTTTTTCACGACAAAATCAGGCTACAAGGACTGCCAGTCCGGAATATGCTTCCGCAAAAAGACCAAGTACTTCCCGGCAAGCCGCAAGGCCGAGATTCTCGAAGCGCTCAAGAACGACCCGTCCAAGATGGACTGGAGCGAGGCCGAAACCGGAAACGGGCTCAAGGTCGACGCCTATGTGAACAAAAAACAGAATCTCGTGTTCGTCCACTGCGCGGAATACATCCCGTACAGCTATCAGGACTGCTCCGACTGGTTCACTTTCAGCATTGACCAGACAGGAAACCTGCTGAAGTA
>CAVDEO010000004.1:0-4125 GCA_963607915.1 bacterium | reverse complement strand
TCAGGCTATCAGAACCAGCACCTGAGCCGCCAGAATCCTGAGAAACATCGACAGCGGATAGACCGTTGAATAGGCGATGGCAGCCTCATCGCTCTCGCAGATGGAGTTGGCATAGGCAAGCGCAGGCGGATCCGTAGTCGCTCCGGCAATCATGCCTATGAGAGCGAAATAGTTCAGGTGCAGTACGAGCCGCGCGAACACCGCCACAATCAGAAGCGGAAGCGTAGAGATTATGAACGCATAGAGAATCCACCAGTAGCCGCCGTCCATAATGGTCTCGATGAAGCCGTTGCCGGCGCTGATGCCGACGGCTGCGATGAAGAGGCAGATGCCCCCCTGACGCATCATCAGGTTCGCGGACGGTGAAATGCCCGTGCGGAGTCCCACCCTTGCGCTGAACGAGGAGATGAGAATCGACACGATGAGCGGCCCTCCGGCAAGTCCGAGCTTCACAGGCACCGACATTCCCGGAAAGAAAATCGGAACCGAGCCGAGAAGCACGCCGAGCATGATGCCGAGGCAGACCGGACCGATATCAGGAGACTCTATTTTCTGGACCATGGCGGAATTCGCCTCATGGTCAATTTTCGCGTCACGCTTCTGCTCTTTGTCGAGGCTTATGCGGAAAATCACCCGTATGAATATGATGCTCAAAATTATGCCCATGACGCCCATCGGGTAGGCCACCGCATAGCCGCAGGCGAACTTCGCGTTGTTCAGCCCCCCGTTGATGTCGGAGAATGTCTGCTGCGCCGCTCCGAGTCCCGGCGTGTTGGTCACCGAGCCGTAGAGGACACCGGTCATCGCAAAAAGATCCTCGCCGGTGATGACGTGGATGAGATAGGCGGTGACTGTTCCGAGCAGCACGATGCCGGTCGCCAGAAGATTCAGCGTCACTCCCCCGCTCTTGAACGAGGCGAAGAAATGCGGACCGACTTCAAGACCTATGGAATATACGAAAAGTATGAGTCCGAATTCCTTGACAAAGTGGCAGGTCGTCGGGTCAAGTGTGAAGCCGAGCTGACCCAGGAATATCCCGATGAACAGGATCCATGTCACTCCGAGCTTCACGCCCTTTATCTTTATCCTGTCGCACAGCAGCCCCGCCGTAACCGCCAGGGCAATTATTATTATCGAATGTGCCACGCCCTGTCCCAGCACAAGATTATTCAACCATTCCATCTGCTTTATCTTTCGTTTTGAGAGCACCGCTTATTTCATCCGGAAGCACTGCTCATTTCGTCTGAGAAGAACCGCTCATTTCATCTGAGAAGCGAACTTCACCGCATCCGTCTCGCACAGAATCCTGATGAACTCCACGGCAGACTTCTTCCTGTAGGAGCCCTTGAGCACATGGAAAGAACCCTCCATGAGATTGTTCCCGGCATCAATCGGAATCGCCTTCAGATAGTCGTGAGACTGGATTGACGCGGCGGAGAGCACGGTCGCGAAACTGCTGTTGTACACCAGCCGCAGAATCGGGGTGATGAGGTCGAACTCGATGGCCGCCTTAATCTCCGTTCCCTGAGCCTTGCACATTTCATCAAGAAGATTGCGGGTCTGAAGTCCCTTCGCCGGCAGAGCCATCCTGTATTTCGCAAGGTCCCCGACTTTCACGGACTGGAGCGCGGCGAGAGGATTGTCCCGCGAGACGACGAGCGACAGCCTGTCATTGAAAATCACATGCGACTCGATGAGCGGGCTCGTTATCGAAGGCTTGTATGACAGCACAAGGTCAAGGTCATGCTTTATGAGTCTGTCAAGAAGTTCCCCCATCGTCTTGTAGTGGATTTCAAGCTCGATGCCGGGATACTGCCTGTTGAATGCCAGAATCGCCTCCACCATCATCAGCGAAAACGAGTGCGTGACTCCGATTTTCAGTCTTCCGCACTTCATGTTGCTGAGGTCATACATCCTGTTCACGCAATTCTCCGCCTGATAGAGAGCCTCCTGCGCGAACGGGAGCAGCTGTTCCCCCGCCTCCGTGATGGTGACTCCGTGGCTGTTGCGCGTGAAAAGTCCGACCCCGAGGTCGTCCTCAAGCTGCCTGATGGTCGCCGACAAGGTGCTCTGCGTTATGCACAGCTCGTTTGCCGCCGCCGAAAAGTTCAATGTCTGTGTGAGTTTTACAAATGCCTGTAGATGACGAAGTTCCATAAGAATCAAAAAATGCAGGTAGAAGATTACCTGCAAATATAGTTCATCCGGGACTGAAATTCAAATGACTGGAATTCAAATGTCGCCGTCACTTGGCGGTTCCGTCCTGTTCATCCATGTCCTTGCGGCGCCTTATGGCCAATGTAAGGTGCTTGCCTGACTTTGAATAGGCGTTGAACAATGACGCGCCGGCGCAGATGATGACCATAGAAACAAAAATTGCCGTTTTCATAATACCTTTTGCTTAATACCTCTTATTTTTCACGTCGGCAAAGGTACGGCCTTGTCGCACGGCAGTCAAACAACGGTTATGAAATGTTCCTATCACGGCTATCGTTTTCCACGATTGCCGCCCTGTTCCGGATGGCGGCGGAAAGTCGGCAGAGGGAATGCGCTCATTCCTCCACGATGTACACATCCTCGTCCGGGGCGGAGAAGAAGAATTTCTCCCGGGCAAATTTTTCGAGGGAGTCCCGGTCGGTCTTGAGGTCATTGATGCGTCCGTCCAGTTCACGGCTCTTTTCCTCATATTCCCGAATCTGACGGTTCATGGACACGATTTCCGCCTTGGCCCGGATCCAGCTGATGAAGGTGTTCCCGTGTCCTAAGGTCCAGGCGTACAGAAAGACGGCAAGAACGATGGCGGCAAAGCACAGAAACGACTTTTTCGGGTCTTTCATGACATCGCCGAACTTCTTGAAGCTGTCCTTGATTATGTCCTTGATTCCGTTCAAAACAAAAATTTCCGAATATCTCCGCAAAATTAACTATTTTTGCAGGATTATGGGACAGGATTATGGGACTTTGTTCCGATTTTTTGAGGATTTGGCGTAAAACTCCATAATCCCGGGAACGGATTGAACTGAAACACAAACGGAATGAATTGACAAAAAAGGATATAACTTTTTAAAATACAGACATTATGAAACCTACACTTCTCGTACTTGCAGCCGGAATGGGCAGCCGTTACGGCGGACTCAAGCAGATGGACGGACTCGGCCCGAACGGTGAGACAATCATCGACTATTCGATTTATGACGCTGTCCAGGCCGGATTCGGAAAAGTCGTGTATATCGTCAGGGAATATTTCCTTGAAGATTTCAAGAAGCACGTCGCAGAAAGATACAGCAATGTCAAATGTCTTGACGGCACACCGCTCCAGTTCGACTTCGTGATTCAGGAGCTCGACAAGATTCCGGCAGGGTTCAAGCTCAACCCGGAGAGAGTGAAGCCTTGGGGCACAAATCACGCGGTTCTTATGGCGAAGGACGCGATTCACGAGCCGTTCGCGGTCATCAACGGCGACGACTACTACGGGAAGGAATCATTCAAGGTTCTCGCCGACTGGTTCAAGAAAAACGAGGGTTCGAAAGGGAAATATGCTCTCGTGGGCTTCGAGATTGACAACACGCTTTCGGATTCAGGCTCCGTTTCACGCGGAATCGGAACGGCGGACGCCCACGGGCTGCTCACCCACGTCGAGGAGCACCACAACGTAATCCGCAAAGAAGACGGGAAAATCCACGCGACGAACAGCAAGGGCGAGGATGTGATTCTCGAAGACAAGGCTCTCTGTTCCATGAACATGTGGGGATTCACCCCTGACTATTTCGCCCTCAGCGAAGAGGTCTTCACCGATTTCCTCAAGGAGAACATCAACGAGCTGAAGGCCGAGTTCTACATTCCTTACGCAGTCGACTGCCTCATAAAGAAGGGTACGGCGGCCTGCGAACTCATCTCCACCCCTTCACGCTGGTTCGGCGTGACATATCAGGCTGACAGGCAGGGGGTTGTGGATAAGTTCAAGGAGTTTGCGGAGAGGGGTGTCTACCCTACCCCATTGTATCGGGGCGAATAAAAAGCGGTCTGCTTCGTTGGACGGCTTGATGAAATCCTCACAACCGACAGGTTGCTGCGGTTTCATCTTCACCGTCCGCCTTGCATCCCATCTTTTTCTTCATCCCCTCT
>CAVDEO010000003.1:14482-46946 GCA_963607915.1 bacterium | reverse complement strand
CCCCTGCGGAGGAACCGAAGTCAGAGGAAACTCCGGCCGAGGCATAGCCGTAACTTCACGGCATGAAAAAATGAGGATGGGCCCCAAGGGTCATCCTCATTTTTTTGTCTTCCGTTGGGGGGATGTCCGGCTTTTCCGTGTTCTATTGAATGTGCTGTTCCGCATCGGCTGAATATGCCGTGTCTCCGGACAGTCGGAACAGTCAGAATGAACTGCATAAATATGGATGACACTATGATTATGAAACGGAATTCCGTAGCTTTGCTCGCACTGCTGGCGCTCGGCGTCTTCGCCTCCTGCGAGAAAACCTCCGTCACGACCGGCGGCAACTCTTCCGACAAGGAAACGACTCAGATGAATTATGAACTGCCGGAGGGGCAGGAGACCATCCGGGTCCTCTTCATCGGCAACAGCTTCACGCTTGACGCGACTGACCACCTTCCGGGCATACTCAATGCCGCCGGAATCCGGAACTTCTCGATGGAAAGGTCATACCACGGCGGCTACACCCTTGTCGAGTACAATCAGAACTTCGATGCCCCTCAAATCTGCCAAAGGTACAGGTGTGAGCCGGGAGCGACCGAATGGGCCGGCGGGACGCCGTCCTCCGCAGCCTGCACAAGCTCACTCAGTGATTTCTGGGACAGCGGCAGGCCTTACGACATCGTGGTTATGCAGGAATACACCGAATCAAAATATGCATGGGCGGGATATGTCGAACATCAGGAAGGCATAGACGCAGTGAATGCTCTTATGGAAAAAATTAGGGCGAAACAGCCGGGCAAAGAGCCGGTCTTCGTCTATCTGATGTCTCAGGTTTCCGCGAAGGGAAGGAGCATACTCGTGAATTACTGGGGCAACGACCGCGAGCGGATGTTCTCGTCCATCTCCATCCACGCGAAGCAGGTTCTCCGCCAGACCGGCATAAAATACCTGATTGCAACCGGGACGACCATCGAGAATCTCCGTACCACGAGTCTCAATATTGACAACGGGATGGACCTTTCCCGCGATCTCTACCATCTCGACAAGGGCATCTCCTGCTATGCCGCAGCCTGCACCGTGTTTGAGACCATACTCGGTCCGTGCGTAGGCAGGACTATGGAGGACAACAGCTACCGTTTCTCCGGCTCAAGCACGACATTCGGCAGCTACACGACCCCGGTGACGGACAAGAACGCCCCGACGGCGCAGACCGCCGCCCTCAAGTCCGTGGAAACTCCGTTCGAAGTGACTGATTTGAGCGATTTGTAGGCGGATTTCACGTCGGATTCCGGATTTTTGCGTAAGTTTGCTCCGTGAAATGTAATTAGGTGAGGCTTGGCTGACGGCAACTCGGACATAGACCTGATACGCGGGTTGAAGGTAGGCGAACAGAAGGCGTGGAAAGCGCTTTTCGTCCGCTATTGGTCGACCTATGTGCGCTTTGTCGAGAAAATCGTCGGCGAGCGTGCCGCAGCGAAAGACATAGTGCAGGATATGTTCCTGAAACTCTGGGCGAACCGCTCGAGGATGGACGAAGAATCTTCTGTGGGGAAACTGCTTTATGTGATTGCGCGGAACGCCTCGCTGAATTTCCTTCGTGACCGCAAGCAGGCGCTGCCGGTCGAGAATCTTGAGGACAGGGAGGACGGAAATCTGTCCGCCGATGACAGGATTGCCGCAGCCGAGATGAGCAGGGCGCTCTCCGATGCCGTGGAGGCGCTCTCCGAACGGCGTAAGTCAGTGATTAAAAAGAAACTGGGGGGGGTACGAACAAGGATATCTCAAAGGAGCTCGGCCTGTCCGAAAAGACGGTCGAGCGCCACGTCACTCTTGCCCGCAGCGATCTGAAGGACAAAATCCGTTTTTCATAATCTGAAGTTCAGTTTCAGGCCTATCCAAATTTTTCATATAATAGGTCATCCCGGTTGGGGGATGTCACTCTCCACCGTGTTCCATCTGTGTTATGACCACAGATTCGCACGGAACGATAAGCGATTTCCAAAACTATCTTCTTGAGAACGAAGGCTCTCCGCAGCTTGATGTCGTTCTCGGTGAACTGCTCCGCCAGTCGGAGCGGGAGGCCGTTTCGCGCCGTGATGCGGAGGAAGCTGCGTCTATGTTCTCCGGATTCGCGGAAAAGACGGGACTCCGTTCCGCCGGCCGTTTCCGCCGTGCCGCACGCATCGCGGTGAACATTGCGGCGGCGATGCTTCCTCTGGCACTGTCGGTCTGTCTCTGGCTGGCTCTCAGCCCGTCCGGGGATGAACAGCCCGTGTGGAGCGAAATTTCGACTTCCACTTCTGAAAGCGCCTCCGTGCTACTCTCCGACGGAACATCGGTCAAACTCGGCCCGTGCAGCCGTATAACCTATCCCGACAGGTTCACCTCGTCCGAAAGAAAAGTCTTCGTCAGCGGAGACGTCCTCTTCGATGTGGCTAAAGACCCGGAATGCGGTTTTGTTGCCGTTGCAGGTGAGATTGACATACTCGTTCATGGCACAAAGTTCCACCTTTCATCGTTCATCGGCTCCGACAGCGACGAGCTCGCCCTTATGGAGGGCGCGGTGGAACTGAAGGCGGACTCTGCCGGGGGAGCGATGTCCGTCAGCCTTGTCCCCGGGGATATGATCCGTTACGACAGGAAATCCGGAAGCATAAGCCGTCTGCGTTTCGACGTGAACAATTACAACAGGGTGCTGGAGTCCGGCGGACTCCAGTTCATCGACGCGTCGCTGTCCGAAATCGCCGCCTCCCTCTCACGCCTCTTCGGGGTCGGCATATCCGTTGACGGAAGCATAGCCGGCGAGAGGTTCTGGGCATCGTTCATAAACGGCGAAAGTCTCGATGAAATGTTGGAATCCCTCAATGTCGAGCGGAGTTTCAGAATATGCCACGATAATGATAACAATATAAAATTGATGAAAAGATGAGACTAAAATTTTGGATCAAAGCTCTCGTCCTCTCGTCCTTCGGCATTCTGTCGGGTGTGCTCCTTTCCGCCCAGGGCATCTCGATTGAAGTGAAGGACGCGGCAGTGTCGAGCGTAATCGCTGAAATCCAGTCCGCCTACGGCTATTCGTTCGTCATCAAGTCATCAGGAATCGATATGGAGAAGAAAGTCTCCGTATCCCTGAAAGATGCCGACATCGAAACAGCCGTGTCGGCCGTATTCGCCGGGCAGGATGTGTCCGTAAGCATCAGCGGGCAGACCGTGACCGTTTCGCAGGCCGTCAAGCCGGTGCAGGAGGACTCGAAGGCGGAGTTTTTTGAATTGAGGGGGACTGTGACATCCTCCGACGGCGAGCCGCTTGCCGGAGCGGGAGTCTTCGTCAAGGGACGGCCGGAAGCGGGGGCTGTCACCGAAATAGACGGCAAGTTCAGCATCAGGGTGGCGAAAAAGGAAAAGATAAGCGTTTCCTTCATCGGCTTCGCATCGTTCGAGACCACTGTCAAGGACGGCAACCCATTGAACATAGTCCTCACACCGGACTCGGAATTTCTTGCCGAGACCGTCGTGGTGGGCTACGGAACGCAGAAAAAGGTGAACCTCACCGGAGCGGTGGCGGTGGTTGACGGCGACGCGCTCAGCAGCCGCAGCGCATCTTCTGTGGGCGAACTGCTTCAGGGAGCGATGCCGAACGTCGTGATAAAGACTTCGGGACGCGCCGGAAGCAGCACCTCCGTAAACATCCGTGGCGTGACCTCCATCGCTTCCACGACCGGCCCGCTCATCCTCATTGACGGAGTGGAGGGAGACCTTCTGGATGTCAATCCCAATGACATCGAATCCATAAGCGTGCTCAAAGATGCTTCCGCGTCAGCCGTATACGGGGCGCGTGCGGGTTTCGGGGTCGTGCTCGTCACAACGAAGAATCCGACCGGGGAGAAGATCAACGTCTCCTACAATGGCAAGTTCTCGTTCGGAACATCCACCGTGTCGACAGATTTCGAGACGAGGGGCTACTACAGCGCCTACATCAATGATATGTTCTACCGTACCTATCAGGGCACACAGTACACCACCTACACCGCCGACGACTATCACGAACTCTGGATCCGGCGCAATGACAAGGTCGAAGACCCGTCCCGTCCCTGGGTGGTCGAGAAAGACGGAACATATAAATACTATGGCAACTTCGACTGGTACAATTATATGTTCAACCACACACGCCCGACTCATAACCACAATCTGAGCGTGTCTGGAAGTATGGGCAAGGTGAACTTCCTTGTCTCGGGCAACTTCTACGACCAGACGGGCACGAAGGCGATTTCCCCGGACCATTACACCCACTACACTTTCCGCTCGAAAATAGGAGTCAAGATTACGGACTGGCTGGAAATCAGCAACAACACTAACTGGTCGAGCAGGAGGCAGTCGTTCCCCGGCAGCTCAAGCTCATTCGGCAGCTATTACACGAGTGCTTGGAACCACGCGCTTGCGAGCATAGTGCCAATCAACCCCGACGGGACTCTGGTATATTATTCTTCCGTCAACCCGTCATACGCGGTGAACGACGGAGTGTCCGCCATAGCCCAATACGGCAAACACAATATGTCGGACAAGAACACCGAGCTGCGAACCACTTTCGAAGCGGTCATAAGACCGGTGAAACAGTTTGAAATCAGGGCGAACTACTCCTATACCGACCTGATGTACTATGCGTTCAACCGTTTCGTCGACGTGCCGTATTCCCAGGTTCCGGGCAAGATCCTTTATATGTCCGCCTACCTCGACGCGGCGAAGGACAAGATTCAGGAAAGCTACAACACGACGAGGAGGAATGTCTTCAACGCCTATGCGACCTGGTCGGACAAGTTCGTCGACCGCCACGACCTCAAGGCTATGGCCGGCGTGAACTACGAGTACAAGTACTACAAGACCAATTATATGCGCCGCAACAATCTCCTCAGCGAGGAAATCTCCGACTTCAACATCGCGGTCGGGGATGACATCTACACGAGAGGAGGTCAGAACGACTATGCGGTGCTCGGATTCTTCTACCGGCTCAACTACGCCTATGCCGACCGCTACCTCTTCGAGACGAGCGGACGCTATGACGGCAGTTCCCGTTTTGCCTCAGGTCACCGCTTCGGCTTCTTCCCGTCTTTCTCCCTCGGTTGGAGAATCAGCGAGGAGCCGTTCTTCAAGGGGGCGAAGGATGTCGTCAACAACTTGAAACTCAGGTACTCCTACGGCTCTCTCGGAAACCAGAGCGCGGTCGGGTACTATGACTACATCCAGACCATAAGCACATCGAGCCAGCTCAACTACAGCTTCGGAAACGGTTCCAAGGCCTATTACGCCGCCGAATCTTCTCCGAACGCCTCGGACATTTCCTGGGAGAAGATATACACGAACAATGTCGGTCTCGATCTTTCGATGCTCAAGGGGCGGCTGAATTTCTCCGCCGACGGCTATATCCGCGACACGAAGGATATGATTATGCAGAGCCAGGCCCTGCCTTCGACCTACGGAGCGACGGCTCCGAAAAACAACTCGGCCGACCTGCGCACGCTCGGATATGAGTTCACGATTTCCTGGAATGACGGCTTCGACCTTGTCGGAGACGAGTTCCGCTACGGGGTCAGTTTCGGACTCGGCGACAATGTCTCCTATGTCACGAAATATGACAATCCGAACAAGACCCTCACAAGTCCGTATGTCGGACAGCGGCTCGGCGAAATCTGGGGCTACCGCATTGGCGGGCTTTTCGCCACGAATGCCGATGCGATGGCCTACACCGTGGATCAGAGCGCCGTCAACAATATGATCAACACCGAAATCGTTGACAACGGGCTTCACGCCGGCGACCTCAAGTTCCTCGACCTTGACGGAAACGGCAAGATTGAGCAGACGACTTCGGCCGACGACATCAAGGATATGGTGGTAATCGGGAACTCGCTCCCGAGATACAATTTCAGCGGTACCGTGAACTTCGCGTGGAAGGGCATAGACCTTTCCGTGATGCTGCAGGGAGTGGGTCATCAGGATATGTATCCGGACTGCAACGACCTCTCCTTCTGGGGGCCGTACGCCCGTCCGTACACTTCCTTCATCCCGTCGGACTTTATGAGCAAAGTCTGGTCGGAAAGCAATCCGGACGCATATTTCCCGAGACCGCGAGGCTATGTGGCTCTGGCCACAAACCGCGAACTCGGAGCGGTCAACGACCGCTATCTCCAGAATGTCGGCTACTGCCGTCTGAAAAACCTAACCCTCGGATACACTCTTCCGAAGAAGTGGCTTGAAAAGATGCGTATGACCAGGTTCCGAATCTATTTCTCTGGAGAGAACCTCGCCACGGTGACGGCTCTGAAGAGCCGTTACATAGACCCGGAACAGGCTTCATCCTCGCTTTCGTGGAGCAACGCCAGAGGTTCGGGCCTGACCTATCCGTATGCGCGGACATTCACTTTCGGAATCGACGTGACATTTTAAAGCCGGAGGATGAAGTTATGAAAAAGTCAATAATGAAAACATTCGTTCCGGCCATCCTCGCCGCGTTGTCGCTGGCCTCCTGCAACCTTCTGGATCTCACGCCGAAGGCGGCGGTGAGTGCGAAGACATATTTCAAGAACGAGTCCGAACTGGAACTCTATGCGAACCGCTTCTACAGCGACATATTCCCCGGAGGCGCGAACATATACAAGGAAATAGGGGACAATCTGGTGTGGGTTCCTCTCGCAAGCGAAGTCAGTATGACACGGACCGTTCCGGAAACTGGCGGGGGATGGTCGTTCAGTGCGCTCAGACACATCAATTTCCTGCTCGAGAACATAGGCAACTGTGATGACGCGGCCGCCGTACGGAAATACACCGGAGTCGCCAAGTTCTTCAGGGCGCATTATTATTTCAGTATGGTGAAACGCTTCGGCGATGTTCCTTGGATTGATCACGTCCCGGGGACCGACGACGCAGACCTGTATAAGCCGAGGGATTCCCGCGATGTCGTGATGGGACATGTCCTTGAGGACATCGACGAGGCGATTGAACTTTTCAGGAAGGAGAACAACGACAAGGATCTCTACCGCGTGACCTGGTGGACGGCCGTGGCTCTGAAAAGCCGCATCTGCCTGTTCGAGGGCACTTTCCGCAAATACCATGGTCTGGACGATGCGGACAGATGGCTGAAGCTCTGCGCGGAGTCCTCCGCCACGCTGATAAACGCCTCCCGGGGATATTCGCTCTACACCTCCGGTCTGCAGCCTTACAGGGATCTCTTCACTTCGGACGACGCCAAGTCCGTGGAAATCATCCTCGCGAGGGACTATGACCTCAGTGCGCTGCTCCAGAACAGCGTGCTCACCACCTTCAACTCTCCGGGGCAGGGACGCTGCGGATTCACCAAGAAGTTCATAAACACCTACCTTATGGCGGACGGCACAAGGTTCACCGACCGCGCCGGCTACGACAGTATGGAGTTCACCGACGAGGTTTCCGGACGCGACCCGAGGCTCGCGCAGACCATAAGGACAAGCAAGGGACTGGACTTCACCAACTGCATAACCGGCTATCAGCCGCATAAATACATAACCGAAGCCAATCTCTCCTCAAGCGGCGCGTCTTACAACGACCTGCCTCTGTTCAGGATGGCCGAGGTCTATCTCAACTATGCCGAGGCGAAGGCCGAACTCGGGGAAATCACTCAGAACGACCTTGACATTTCCCTGAACAAGGTCCGCTCGAGGGCGAAGATGCCGAATCTGAACCTTGAGGCGGCGAACCTTTCGCCCGACCCTTATCTCTGCTCTCCCGAGACGGGCTATTCGAATGTCACCGGCCCGAACAAGGGAGTCATTCTGGAAATCCGCCGGGAAAGGACGATTGAACTCGTGCTTGAGAGCCAGAACCGCTACTGGGATCTGATGCGCTGGAAGGAGGGTGCCTGCATAGGTCAGAAGATAGAGGGGATATATGTCCCGGAAGAAAAGCTTGGCCAGGCCTACGACGTGAACGATGACGGGAAGGCTGACATCTGTGTCTATAAGGGCGCGCAGCCGACTGTCGAGGGGAACGTGATCTGGTTCAATATCAGCTCCGACTACAGGCTTTCCGACGGGGATTCCGGGAAAATCGTCTTCTTCTCCGACCTCGTCCGCAACTGGAATGAGGACAGGGACTATTTCTACCCGATACCGAAGGAGGACATCGTGCTCACCGGAGGGAAGGTTGTCCAGAACCCGGGATGGTAGGCTGTGTAAAATTTGAATGGATATGAAAATGAACTTTAAAATATCTGGATATGCCGCGGCGTTCGCGCTGGCGGCGTTGCTCACGCTTTCCTGCAGATACGACCCGCTTGACTCCTATTCGAGGATACCTCCGGACAGGACGGAGGAGGAAGAGGACGACAAAGGCGGGATGAACGGCGCTTTCGCGTCCGGTTTCGGGACTGCGGAGTCACCGTACATAATCGCCGATGCCAAGCATATCGCGAACATCCCGAAGGCTCTTTATCAGGGGGAGATGGTCTATTTCAAGCTCTCTGCGGACATAGATATGAAGGATGTCGCCTGGACTCCGCTCAACAGCGCGTCTCCGTTCAGCCTCTTCATCGACTTTGACGGGGACGGCCACATAATCCGGAACTTCAGCTGCAAGGGGCAGAGTTATTCGAGTTTCTTCGGAGTCCTCTGCGGAGAATGCCGCAACGTCGGCTTCATCGATGCGGACGTCTCCGGAAGCAACGCCACGGGAATCATCACGGGCTATCTCGGAATCGCATCTCCGACAAGCACTAATTTCGTGGGGACGATAAGGAACTGTTATGTGGCGGGTTCGGTGAGTGGCAATCCTGCCGGCGGAATGGTCGGGAAGATAGGCACTGCCTATTCTCCTTACTATTGTGAGGTCGCAGACAGCTATTCGGCCGCAGATGTCTCTTCCACTGGCAGTTGCGGCGGCATTGCGGGCGAGCTTCTCGCCGGCGGAGCGGTGTCCGGATGTTATGCCTCGGGTGACGTGTCCGGCGGCGGGTACACCGGCGGAATTGCGGGAAATCTCGCTTCAAGCGCTTATCTCAAGGATGTCGTGGCCTGGAACGGTTCGCTTTCCGGAGCTGACGGCAAGACGGGTTTCGTGAGCGGGAACGGAGCCGCGTATGACGGAGCCTGCAACTGGAACAGGACGGTCACGACCCTTGCCAATCCGGACGGGAAAACTTCGGCACAGCTTCGCGGGATTGTCACCGGTTGGGGCAGCCCTTGGATTGGAAACGGTTCCGAGGCGAACGGCTACCCTGCGCTTGACTGGCTTGCGGCAAGGGCGGACATCGCCGACATCTGCGGACAGACAGAACCGGAAGAGCCGATTGAGCCTGAAGAGATTACGGAAGGCACCGGCACAGCCGCAGACCCTTACCTCATCGGAACCGCAGGGCAGCTGTTCAATCTCAAGTCAGTACTGAAGGCTGGTGAAACCATCTATGTGAAACTCACTTCGGACATCAATCTGAAGAAGCAGAACTGGACTCCGCTGAATAACGAGGGCGATTTCGGTCTGAAGATAGATTTCGACGGAGACGGCCACACGGTGCGGAATCTTGTCTCGAAGAATGTCCGCTATGCCGGTTTCTTCGGGGTGCTGTACGGCAGCTGCCGCAACGTGAAGTTCACGGATGCCGAGATAGTTTCCAACTCCGGTTCTTCCGCAGGAGTGCTCGGAGGTTATATAGGAACCGGAGGAAAACCTGCGGAGGTCATCGGAGTGGAGGCGGACGGAACGGTCACGAACACCGCCGCCGGCTGTCCTGCGGGAGGCCTCGCAGGCAATGTCCGTGAGGCCGTCATAGAGGACTGCACGGTGAATGTGAAGGTGGTGAATCCTATGTCCGGGTCCGGTGTCGCCACAGGCGGAATCGCCGGCGCGGTTTCGGACGCGTCCGTAATCCGCTGCTGCAGCTGTGCGGCCCATCTCGAGGGCAAGGACAGGACCGGAGGCATTGTCGGCTTCATCAAGAACGGGCAGACCGTGACAGTCGGGAACTGCCTGTTTTCCGGGAATTTGACCGGATCCCAACACGTCGGAGGAGTTGTCGGGGAACTCGGCAGCGGGTCCTCGGTGAAGAACTGCTTCGTCACCGGTTCGGTCGACGGCTGGGGCTGTGTCGGCGGAATCGCCGGCAGGGCGGCCGGCTGCGGCTGGAATGCGGCTTCCGACGGATTCTACAACAGCGTGGATTCCTGCATAGTCTGGTTGGACGACATCACCGTCACGCGTTCGGACGACAAAGGCGCAAGTTCCGGAGCGGTCGTGGGTTACACCTGCATCAGGAACACGCTGAAGGACTGCAGGCGCAAGCGGGGGATGACGCTCACCGCCGCCTACTGCTCTGAACTCTACGACCAGGAGAACGCCGACTCTTCAGTTCCGCTCGTGACAGCCACCCCGCCCGACGGCTACAATTACATCTATCCGTACCACGGCAGGGAGGCAGAAGCGGACGCAAGCGCTTCCGAGGTTGCCAAGGCGCTGAACTGGGACGAAAGCGTCTGGGACTTGTCCGGCGCGACTCCGTCCCTGAATAAATGATGCCAACAGTCAATCGTACATTGCACTTAAACTCTTTAATTACGCTATTTTAATTACGCTATCAAAGCTATATGAATATGAAAACATCCAGAATGAAATACGCACTCCTCGCACTGGCACTTCTCGTGGCCGGCTGCGGAGGCTGCGCGAAATCGCAGGACAACTCGGCGTTTGTGCCGCAGGACAGCAACCCGTCCGCATCGAAAGAGGAGACGGCGGGCAAATGGACGGAAACAAAGGTGGAAGACGGTCTGGTCTATAAACTGTTCCGGGGATATGACGAAATCACCGGGGCGCAGCAGATTGTCTCCGTATGCGATGTGGATCTGAATTCCGGCAGATGGGAGGTGAAGTTCGACCACCACGACGGATGCAAGACTTCGGCAGCGATGAAGAATCTCGGCGCGACAGCCATCGTAAATGCCTCATACGAAGTCTCGTCCTGTTACATCAAGGTGGACGGAGTCGTGATTTCATCCATTCCGAACCTGACCGTGATGGATACGGGAGTGCCGCAGTGGAAATCGGAGGCGGCCGTCTATACCGACGGGAAGCAGGGCGTTTCGATTGAGTTCTCAGCGAAGGACTGCAACCGCGACATAGAGAAGACCTGTGCGGTCTATAACAGCCGGACCGAAGCGAACATATTCTCTTCCGCCCCTATGCTGATTGACGATTATGAAACCGTCGGCGCGTATTTCGTTCCGGACGGCTACACTCAGCAGCAGTTGGAGGCTCTCAACTATGAAGACCCGATCCGTCATCAGGGAGTCCGCCATCCGAGAACAGCAGTGGCTCTTACGAAAGACAGACATTTCCTTATGATTGTGGTCGACGGCCGCCGTTCCGGCATATCCGAGGGGATGAACGCCCGCGAACTCACCTTCTTCCTCCAGAAAAATTTCAATCCGCGCTATGCCCTGAATATGGACGGCGGCGGCTCCTCCACGCTCTGCATCAAGGGGCAGGGAGACCCCGACACCAATGTCGTGAACTATCCGACCGACAACAACACGTTCGACCACAGCGGCGAGCGGACTCTCTCCACGAGCATTTACATAATGGATACACAAGAATAAATTTTAAACCAAATAGATATGGACAAAGAGAAGACACGGAGATACTCCTCTCCCGCGCTCGCGGAGGAAATTTTCAATGCCGAAGGAGGCTTCTGCCTGTCATCGCAGCTTGACGATTTCAGTGAAAACAAGATTTATACGGAAGATTTTGAATAATTTCAAACGCTTATGGATATGAGACACACGATTTATACTTTTGCGGCCGTATCGGCTGCTGCGCTTTCCATGTTCTCCTGCGCAAAGGAGACCGCCCCGGCGGGGAGTGAAGAGGAAACGGGCAGGAAGATTACAATCACGGCTTCGCTTCCGGAGGGGATGGACTCCAAGGTGACATTCACCGGAGAGGAGTCCGCACTCAAACTCGCGTGGGAGACGACCGACGCAATCCGCGTCATCTCTGAAACCGGAACATCGGAAATATACACCGTCAAGGAGATAGACGGCAAGACAGCGACTTTCGAGGGGAATGAAGTCGAAGGGTCGGAATTCTCCGTCATATATCCGGGAACTTATGCAACTCTCTCCGCTCTTGAAGCCCGTTCTTACACGGCGCAGAGCCAGAGCGGAAACGGTTCGACTTCACATCTCGTTCTGAATGCCGCAGTTACGGGTCTGTCTTCCTATGACGGCTTCTCTTTCGCGGCCGATGGAGCGAAACTCAACGGGGCAATCAGATTCCGTCTGAAGATGCCGGATGTCATCGGGAACGTGACAGCTCTCACGCTTTCTGCATCTTCGGAGATTTTTTACACGGACAACGCAGGGACGGCCAAGACCAGTTCGCTGACGCTCGCCCTGACGGATGCCGACGTTTCTGAAAACCACATTCTGACCGCATATCTGATGACTCCGTGGACGGAAGCGGAAATCGCATCCGGGACAGAACTCACATTGACCGTCACGGCTGACGGGGCGGTACTGAAGAAGACTTTCGTTGTCGAGTCAGCGGTGAGTCTTGCGGGAGGCTGTCTGAACACCATTCAGCTCAACGACGGCAACTGGGAGTCCGTCCTCTCCGGAGAGGGCACGGAGGCTTCCCCTTATCAGCTCCGAAACCGGTATGACCTGCTTGCGATGAAGTCTCTGCTCGTAGAGGGTGAGACCAAGTGGTTCGAGATGATGAACGACATCGATATGTCCCCGATTGACAACTGGACTCCGCTCAACAACGACGGTCAGTTCAAGCTCGGAATAAACTTCAACGGGAACGGCTTCACTCTGAAGAATCTCGTTTCCAAGGATGTCCGCTATGCAGGTTTCTTCGGAGTGCTCTACGGAGTGTGCCGCGATGTCAAGTTCACTGATGCAGAAGTGTCTTCAAACGTGTCCGGTTCCGGAATCCTCGGCGGCTATGTTGGCACGACAGGGCTTCCAGGCTATGTCTCGGGAGTCGAGGTCAGCGGAAATGTTACCAACAATAATGTGGATGGCATTGCCGGCGGTCTGTGCGGCGTGGCCAGAGAGGCGACCATAGTGAACTGCAAGGCCGTTTCTGTCACTGTGACGAACAATGTCAAGTCAACTGCCGTGGGTGGTTTGTGCGGGACTTTGAGAGGCGCGACCGTAACCGGATGCGAAGTCGATGCCACGGTGCTGAGCAAATTCGGGGATGGTGCGACTTTAATCGGAGCCGGCGGCATTGCCGGAAGGTCGGAGAATAATGTCACCAATATCGTCAAGGACTGCATCGCGAAAGGCTCGGTAGAAATCACCAATGGCACACAACACACCTACACGGGCGGCATAATAGGTTATGAGGTCGTTTCCGGTGCGCAGATAAGCGGCTGCACGGCGTATTCCAACATCAGGAGCGCAGGTCAGTATGCCGGAGGAATCGTCGGGTACTACACCGGCGGGACATTGTCCGGCTGCAAGTTTTACGGGACTGTCACCGCTGCCGGGAACAATACCGGCGGAATAGTCGGAGTGGTCGCCAATGAATCTGAAATCACCGGCTGCGTTTCGGCCGGAAGCGTTTCAGGAAATGGCGGATGCGGTGGCATCGCAGGCGCTACGGAAGGAGTATTGACCATTTCTGAATGCCTGTCTTCCGGCACGGTTAAAGCAAGTGGCAATGGCAGCGGCGGAATAATCGGAAACGGCAAGAGCACTGTCGCGCTGACGGTCAAAGACTGCCTGTTTACCGGAACATTGACCGGAGGCCAGCATTGCGGCGGCGTAGTCGGAGATTTATTCCAGAACTCTTCAGTGAGCAGATGCTGTGTGGCCGGCTCAATAACCGGTTGGGGCACTGTCGGAGGAATAGTCGGCAGAGCGGGCAACGGCTCCTGGACTGCAGAAGACAGCGGCTATAGCGACACAATCGAATCCTGCATTGTCTGGACTGACAATCTGACTGCGACAAGGCCGGTTTTCAACGGCGGCAGCTCGGGCGCCGTAATCGGTTTTACAGGCGTGAAGAACACTCTGAAAGACTGCTGGCGCAAGTCCGGGATGACGCTCACCGCCAACTTCTGCTCCGACCTTTACGATCAGGAGAACGCGGATTCCACGACCCCGCTCGTCATAAGCGGGACGCCTTCCGGATTCGACTACATCTACCCGTACCACGGCAAGGCGGCGGGCTCCTCCGCAACGCCGGTTTCCCTGGCGGCTTCGCTCGGCTGGGACGGGAGCGTCTGGGATTTGACGGGCACGGAACTTGTGCTGAAAACCGTTTCTGAATAGAGTTTTACAAATCTCACATGGGAGGGTGTATTCCTTGGGAAAGTCTTAGAATACACCCTCTTTTTGGGAACAGTCTTCAGTACAGAATGAAAGAAAGAACTTATTGTTGTTTGGCCGCGCTTGCCCTGTCGCTGATTCTCGGCGGGGAGCTGTGCGCACAGGTTTTTTATCCGGGGAAGGATGCGAGGACACTTCTGGACGAGGACATCACGCGATGCGTGAACCTGCACCATAACTACGAGGCTCCGGCCAGACTTGAGGACACTCCCGCCCCGAAAGGCTACAAGCCCTTCTATGTCAGCCACTACGGCCGCCACGGCAGCCGCTACCACTGGACAGAGGCACACCTCACCCGCCCGATGGAGGTTCTTGATTCTCTTGAAGCGCACGGGCTGCTTACCGACGAGGGCGAAGCCGTCCTTTCTGACCTGAGGGTCATCAGCGACGCCCACAGGGGGCAGGTCGGTTATCTCACCCACAAAGGCGCGGCTCAGCATCAGGAAATTGCGGCGCGTCTCTGCGGCCGTTGTCCGGAACTTTTCGGGCAGAAGGACAGAAAGGAGGTATTCTGTGCATCCACCGCCGTTCAGCGCTGCATCCAGAGCATGGCTAACTTCTGCCTGCAGCTTGCGCGGGAGAATCCCGATTTGCAGATAACTATGGACGCGGGTCCGCGCTTCGCCGACTACATCAGCAATGCCGACGGGGTTCCAAGGCAGAGCGCAAGGGAACTTTTCGTGATTGATTCCGTCCTCGTGGCGAATTTTGACCCGTCGCGGGTGCTGGAGGCATGGACGACAGACCCGGAGGAGGCGGTGAAATATATGAAAAAAGGTGACGCCCGCAGATTCGCTTTCGACGTGCTCCGGGCGGGAGGCATAGGGCAGTGTCTGGATATCGATGACCCTTTCATCTACCGCCATTTCACTTCCGATGAGCTTTATGCCCTCTGGGTGTTCAATGATGTGTATGAATTCGACAAGATGGCCGGCACCGTCGAGAACGGACGCTCCAGAGACATCATCGGGAAGCGGAGTCTCCGCGACATTGTGGAGAAGGCCGATGCCGCTCTCGCGCCGGGGAGTCACAGGGTGGCGGACCTCCGTTTCGGGCATGACACGGGACTGTCCCCGCTGCTGAGCCTGCTGCGCCTTGAGGGGCTTGAGAAGGAGCAGAAAATCGCCCTCGCTCCCGACGGAGTGTGGTACGGTTTCGAGTTCATGCCCATGGCTTCAAACCTGCAGCTGATTTTCTACCGCAACAAGAAGGGCGACACCCTCGTGAAGATTCTACGAAACGAGCGCGAGACCCTTATTCCGGCCCTGGCTGCACTCGACGGCCCTTATTATCGCTGGGAAGACCTTCGCGCCTACTTTATCGCTCTCCTTGACTGATTCAGCCCTGATTGACTGATTCAGCCCTGACTCTCTGTCATCGGAATGCAGGTTATTTTTAAGGTTTCCAAACAGCTTCTTGGAAAAATCCTTAACTTTGCCGCTTCGGAAGTTGCAGAAAAGAAGATGAACAAAAAACTTTTGATTGTACTGACGGCTGTCTTTTGCCTTGCGGTTTTGCCCGCCGGGGCGGAGAGCCGTCAGCATCGTGATTCCCTGCGGCACGAAGTGCGCATCGGATGGGGCGACCAGATGTTCGAGAAACTCATCTGGCAGAAAACCCCGTACATCATCTCGAACATGCCCGAGAGCTACACGAAAACCTACAGGGAGCGTTACCGCTACACCCAGCATTGGTTCGCCGAGTATCAGTGGAGGGTGAACCGCTGGTTCGGGCTCGGCTTCCAGGCGGACGCATCCGGCTGCGTCTGGGACGATGTCGTCCGCAACGGACTCGGGAACGAAACCTCCCGCGTGAAGAACCGCAGTTTCTGGAATCTCACGATGATGCCGATGCTGCGTTTCACCTGGTTCAATTCGGAATATGTGAGTCTATACACCGCACTCGGCGCGGGGCTCGGCATAAACGGGGGCACGGAGACGGACGCTTACGGCCGCCACACCCTCTGCGGTTTCGCTTTCGACCTGTCGCTGATCGGGCTTACCGTCGATTGGGACAGGTGGTGCGTGTTCGCGGAGTTCGGCGGGCTGACTTCCTTCAAAGATGTGAAGACCACGGTTTTCATGCTCAATTCCCGGATGATTTCAGTCGGAGCGGGTTTCCGCTTCTGACGGGCCGCCTGTTCCGGGCAAGGTGATTTTACGCATCGCGCAATGCGTGAATGTACGCAAATTTAGATGTTTGGGTAATTAGAAAATGAAAAGAATAATCGAATATCTTCTGTTGGCCGCTGCGGCAGCATCGCTTTCCCTTTCATGCAGCCGGGGAAGCTACGATTTCGTGGACTTCGGCTCTCTGGACGGCGCGGACGAGTCGGCATTCAAGGTGATTTCCAGCAAGGTGACCGATCTTGCCGCCGGCATCCCCGAGGACTGTCTGATTCCGTCCGACGATGAACCCGACACGAAGACGACCTCCACTTCGGCCGCCGCCATAGTCGCAGACCTGTTCGAATACAACCACAAAGGCAAAGTCATCGAGATTGCCGGGACATACAAGTCCTACAGCATCGCCGACGGCTCCGAACTGACCCTGTCCGGAAAACTTCTGCTCCCGAAGGGGAAGAAACCTAAGAGATATATAGTCGTAAGTCACTACACGATAGGCTCGAACGCCGAGGCCCCGTCGAACGTATTCCCCCTCGAAGGCGTGCTCTGCGACATGGGATATGCAATGATATTCCCTGATTATCAGGGATATGGAGTCGATTCGGACAGAATCCATCCTTACCTTGTCCTCGAACAGACGGCATATGACGTGTGTATGATGTACATAGCCGTGGACAAATATCTCAAGAAAACATCCTATCTTCCTGAACACGAGGACATCTACCTGATGGGATATTCCCAGGGCGGGGCGGTGACCATGGCGACCCAGTGGATGATGGAGGACTATTACCGCTATTATTGGGAGGCGGTCGTCGGGAAAGCGCCGAAGGTGAGGCAGGTTTTTGCGGGAGGCGGCCCGTACGATGTGAGGGCGACATACAGCAGTTTCGTCACGACCGACAAAGTGAACATCCCCTGCGCCGTCCCGATGGTCATTCAGGGTATGGTGAAGGGGACGGGGCTGGACATCGACATGGAACAGATGCTTCAGCCGTGGATTTATGAGAAATTGGACGAATGGATCAATTCCAAGAAGTACACCGTCGCCCAGCTCCGCCAGATTATAGGCACGACGAAGACCTCCGACCTGCTCACTGAAACCGGGATGGACCAGTCGAGCGACATAGTGGCGGAACTCTACAAGAAGATGAGCGAGAACTCGATTGTGGCGTATGACTGGACTCCGCAGGCTCCGGTGTATATGCTCCATTCTATGGACGACGACGTCGTTCCTTTCGTCAACGCGTCGAAGGCGAAGAGCAAGTGGAAGGACGGGAATATTCAGTATAATTTCGGGCACTACGGTTCACATATGAAGACTGCACTCAGGTTCATATATTCCGTAAAGACCTGGCTTAAGGACGAGGGGGAATGACGATGGAAAGATTCAGAATCGGGGCTTTCGCGGCGGCTGTCCTGCTTGCGGCCGCTTTTGCTGTGGGCTGCGACACGGAGGCCCGGTACAAGACGAAGAATGTCACTCTTTCGATGAAGGTCGTGCAGAAGAGCTGCGGGTTCATCGAGGCTCAGTTCCACACCAGCAAGGACTCGTACTACTATGTGGCGGCGGAGAAGGTCCGCGAAGGGGTTGACCCTCAGGAAATCAGCGCGCAGTTTATGCAGCTGTCTCTCGACTACGCCTATAAGGAGTACATCAACTGGCGCTATGACCTGCTCTACAACGGAGTGAAGCATGTTGCCGAGTTTTCCAGCCACAGTCTCCAGTACGGCGATCTGGATTATTTCTTCACCGGTCTGGAAGCCGACACTGACTACTGGATTTACGGTTTCGTGGTGGACCCCGAAACGAACTCCCCGGACGGCTCGCTGGTGCTTGAGACGGTGCACACCGATGCGACGAGCAAGATTAAGATTCATTTCAACTACCGTGTGAACGACACCTGGGACTATGTCTATCCCACCGACAAGGACGGTCAGCTGACCTTCCTGATTCCGTGGCTCGGGGAGACCGCCGACAGCCTCAAACTGCGCGACGAACTTCAGGTGGCCGCCCCGGGACGCTATTTCGCCCAGCGATTCAGCGAGCTGCGGGAGAACGGCAAGGGGAACATCCTCTACGGGATGTACGCCCACAACAATGACGGCATAGGCGACGGGACGAGCGAGACTCTCTTCGAGGAGGATCACACCTACTACACCGCCATCGCCAGTTTCGACGGTCCGCTGATTATGGAAGGGGAGTACCGCAACTGGAATATCTACAAATTCACCTGGAAGAAAGGTCTCAAACGCTCCTTCACGCCCGAAGACGACACCCTCGGCGCCTGGTGACCGTCGGCTCCTCCGGCATTTACTGAATTTACTCTTTCCAGACCCTTTTCTTGAGCCAGAGCTTGAGGATGGGGTCTGTGATTTCCGTTGTGTGCGGAGCGGTCACCGCGATGAGATCCTTTTCCGTGAGGGACTTTTTCAGACGGGATATGTTGGCCGGAGTACCCAATCTGTAGGTGCTCAGGACGGAGCTTTGCGTAAAGCCTGTATGTATGCCGTCGGCGAGGGCGTGCAGGAAGTTCATCTGATAGGAGGAGAGGGACTCCGTCTGCTGTATGAACACCGGCTCGCAGGCATCAAGAAGGCGGTCGGTTCCATATTTCAGGTCATCTTCGCTTGCCAATCCGTCAGTCTTCAGCCAGACGAACCACGCCAGCTGCTGTACATACGATGAGTATCTGTCGGTTATTTCACAGATTTTGCCGGCAAGTTCTGCCGAGATGATTTTCCCGGAGTTGGTGAACTTGCGGCAGATGTATTCGCTCCAGTCCGCTTCGCTGATTTTCTTGAGATAAAATATGTCCCCGAACCTGTAGAACGGGTAGCTCTGGTTCTGGAACATCTTCTCCATCATATGCTTCTTGCTTCCGTAGAGGCAATATGTCACATGACTCTGGTGCTGCCAGACGCTGCGCAGTTTCTTCTGAAATGCCAGGGAGTCGGGGAAATCTCCAATCTGCTGAAATTCGTCAATGCAGACGACTATCTTGATTCCCTTTTCTCCCGCCATCAGTTCTGGAAGTTGCAGCACTTCTTCGGTCGTCCGGTTGTCGGGACTGTATTCAAGTGATACGGAGAAATCGCTCAACGGATCCGGCCCGATGCTTATCTTGGGCACGAACCTACTGAGGAACATTTTCGCGTTTTCCATCCATTCTTCCCATCTGCCGGATGTGGCCCTGATGACAGCCGTGGCAAATGCGTTCACAAAATCTGTCTCCGAGCGGCATCCGAAAGCATCAAGTCTTGCAATCCGTATTTTGTCGCTCTCTACGATTGTGCATACCTTGTCGACAAGTGATGTCTTTCCCATTCTCCTCGGGGAGATGAGTATGGTGTTCACGCCGTAGGTGAAATTCATTTTCAGATTTTCGGTCTCCTCTTTTCTGTCAGTGAATGCGTCGCCTTCGACCTTGACCCCGAAAACGAAGGGTGATTCAGCGTTCTGTTTCATATTCCCGGCTATTTTGCCGACAAATATAAACATTTTTAACAAACCTGTTTATAACAACCTTGTGAAAAATGTGTCATGATTACAAAAAATGTAATTACATAAAATGTGTACACAAAAAAATGTAATTACATTACTCAAGTTCCGCAGGCGCGAAACGCCGTTCAGTCACTCCTTACCGCAGTCTTTTGATTTTTCTGTCGGCGGGTGTCGCCTTGCGGAAGGAGAGCGCGAATCCTCCGCCCTCGACAGAATCGAGAGTGATGCGGCTGCGGGAGTTGCAGCGGTACTCGCGGACGGCGTGGGCGTAGGTGTTCGTGCGGCAGTCGGATTCGGGAGTGTCGCTGTAGACTGTGACGACATATTCCGTGTCCGGTTCGAGGAAGTCGAACGCGAAGCTGCTGCGGTGCGCCTTCTCTCCGGTCACATTGCCGACGAACCAGTCTCCGCTGTGCTTAGCCTTGCGGGCCACGGTGACATACTCGCCGGGTTCAGCCTCAATGTAGCGGCTTTCCGACCAGTCGACGGCCACATCCTTTATGAACTGGAATGCGTCCGGGAATCTCTCATAGTTCTCCGGGAGGTCGGCCGCCATCTGGAGCGGTGAGGACATCACCACATAGATGCCGAGCTGGTTGGACATCGTGCAGTTGGCGTGAGACCGGTTGCCCGGGTTAATCTTTGAAATTTCTGTCTCGAAAATGCCCGGGGTGTAGTCCATCGGACCGCCTATGAGCCGGGTGAAAGGAAGTACGCTGACGTGGAAAGGTTTGGAACCTCCGAAAGCCTGATACTCCGTGCCTCTCGCCGACTCGTTGCCCACGAGGTTCGGCCAGGTGCGGCAGAGACCCGTGGGACGGACTGCCTCGTGCGCATTCACCATAATGCGGTGTTTCGCCGCCTCTGTCACGGCGTAGAGGTAGTGGTTCACCATCCACTGGTTGTAGTGGTTGTTGCCTTTCTGAAGAATGTTCCCGACATATCCGCTCTTCACCGCATCGTAGCCGTGGTCATTCATGAACTGGTAGGCCTTCTCCATGTGGCGCTCATAGTTGCGGACGGATGCCGACGTCTCGTGGTGCATAATCATCTTCACGCCCTTTCCGGCCGCATAGCGCTGAATCTCATTGACGTCAAAGTCCGGATAAGGAGTCGTGAAATCGAAGACATAGTCCTTCATATGTCCGGCCCAGTCTTCCCAACCGATGTTCCAGCCCTCGACGAGAACGGCGTCAAACCCGTTCTCTGCGGCGAAGTCTATGTATTTCTTCACATTCTCCGTCGTCGCCCCGTGCCGTCCGTGAGGGGTCAGCTTCGTGTAGTCGTCGGTGTCGAGATGGACGCTGCGGAGGTCGTGCGTGTATGACCACTCGCTCTTTCCGGCAATCATCTCCCACCATACGCCCACATACTTGCAGGGGTGAATCCACGATGTGTCCTCGATTTTGCAGGGTTCGTTGAGGTTGAGGGTTATGCGGGAGGCGAGGATGTCCCGTGCGTCGTCGCTGACGATGACGGTTCTCCAGGGACTCGTGCAGGGGGTCTGCATATCCGCCTTGTCACCTTTCGGGTCGGGGGTGAGGTGTGCCTTGAATGTCAGTCCTGTCTCGTCCTGCTCAAGATGCATCGCGGGAAAGTTCACGAGCGCCGCCTCGTGGATGTTGATGTAGAGACCCTCGCCGGTCTTCATCTGGAGTGCGGTCTGCACGCCGTTGAATACGGTCTGTGACATATTGTGGGATACGGCGCCGGGGAGAAGCTCCCTGATTTCGCTCAAACGTGAGCGGGTGTAGTCGTATTCCTGGGTGTCATAGTCTCCCGGAATCCACCAGGCTGTGTGATTCCCCGTCATGGCGAACTCCGTCAATTCGTCGCTTATCGTGAAATAGACGAGGTTCGGCTGGTCCGGGAACTCGTAACGGAATCCGAGTCCGTCGTCGAACACCCTGAACCGGAGCGCCATCCTTCTGTCGCTTGAGGTCTGGCGGAGTGTGACCGTCATCTCGTTGCAATGGTTGCGGATGGAGGCTTCTTCGCCCCAGACCGGAGACCAGGTTTCGTCGATGGTGTCGCGCTGAATGTCCGCCACCTCGAACCAGTCGTAGAGTCCGCTGTCCTTGAGACGGAATCCCAGACGGCTTTCCTCCACCACGGGAATACCTTTGTAATCAAGCTTATAGGTCGGGATGTGCCCGTCTTTCAGCGCGAATGTCAGTTTGACGTTTCCGTCGGGGCTGCTGACTTCCTGTGCCGCCAGCCCGATTGCCGGCAGCACAAGCAGCAGCGATGTTACGATTTTCTTGAGCATCTTTAATTTCATCAGCTTTAATTTCTCAACCCCCTATCACTTCGTTACATCCCCGACTCAGTCGCGTTTTTGGTGACTTTGAGTTTGAGATTCACGGTGTCGAAGACAATTGTGAAGCTGCCCGTTTCGGTCATCTTCCATTTGCGGTTGTAATCGCCGGATTTCCCGAAAAGGACAGGGGTTTCACTGCCATACATGTCGGAGTTCCAGTACCAGAAGTCGTCCCGCGAATCCGCGATGGGAAGTTGGGACTGATACCATTCTCCCTTCCCGTAAAAAGCGTCGCTTACCATATTCTCTCCGTAAATCTTGAAGTCGCACTCCTGGGTGACTGTCACATTCCATTGCACGATGCCGTTTTCATCGGCTTCAGCTCCATATTCAGCATCGTACTGAATCCATTCTCCGTTGATGCCGATAAGATAGAATTTCTTCCCCTGAGAAAGAGTCACCGTCACTTTGTTCGTCGTCGTGTTCAGAGCGATGTCGTAATATTTTTCAGAATAGACATCATTAATCCACCATCCCCAACCGCTGTTGTCGTCGTAAATCACGTCATATCCGCGTGAAAGCGCGTCAACATTTCCGTCGTCGTTGAAGTTGATTTCAGGGTATTGGTTGTCGACATGCCAGTATTTGCCGTTCTGCCTGATTTTGAAGTCGTGGTATCCGCTCTCTTTCCCAATCAGGATTTTGGCGACATGCCCGCCGTTGCCGTCCTCCTGCATAATGTCAATGTACATTGCATTCTCGTCAGCAATCTGATACAGAATCTCCGGGTATTCTTCTATGAGTTCAGTCGTAACCTCTCTGGTGACGAAGTTTGCGGTGATTCTGTATTTGCCGGCCACGGAAACGGTGAATTTCTTGTCATCATCCGGTGAAGGAGCGTCAGCATAAAACTTCAGTTTGCCGTTGTCGTTCACATAGACATCCGCCCACGAACTGTTCCACTTCAGGAATTTGAATCCTGCGCGTGCCGTTCCGGTCTGAAGAACGGTTTCGCAGGAGAAAGTCTTTCCTCCGTCAGATGTGGTCATCGCTATGGCGTTCCCCAAGACCCATCCGACCGAAGTGGCGTCACCGATGATATAGAGTTGATGAGGGGCATAATCCGGAGCTGAAGTGGCTTTCGTGAGGTTGAGCGGGATCGGCTTGATTGAACCCATCTTGAATTCCTTCTCCTCAGATGATTCGAAGGTGTATGTCCCCCAGTCGGTCGTCACCGTGTAGGTGTTCTGCGATTTCACCGGGAGTACGGCCGCATAGATGCCTTTCGCGTCATCTTTCCCTTCCGTGGTGACATATTCGGAGCTGAGGGAGACCGTCACGTCGGAATCCCCCTCGGGTGTCCCGACAAGGCTTCCGTCGTTGTCGGCGCAGTAAACGCCGGCGGTTTTGGTGTTCTGTGAGCTGATGCCGATTGACTGCACCGTTTCTCCGGCTTTTCCATAGACCTGGAAGAAAATGTATGAGCCCACGGCATTCATCTTCGCGTTGGCGACTGTCGCATTTTCTGAAAGTGCGAGATCTTCCGTGCCCACGAGGGCGAAGATGTCAGCGGACCGGCCGGGCGCGGATTCCTGTTCTGCGGGAACCTCAAACTTGTAGCTGTTGTAGGAGGATTCGGCGTTGTACGGATAGAAAAGCCTGTATGAGCCGGCTTCCGCCGTGAATGAGAAGCTGGCGTCGTAGCCGTCCTCTGAAATCGTGGAAAGGGAATCGGAGGACACGGCGGAGCCGCCGGCTGTGGTGCCGTCTTCGTCTGTGGTGCCGTCTTCGTCTGTAGTGCCGTCTGCGTTGCCGGCTGCGACGATTCCGGCTTTCCCTCCGGCAACCCAGACAACTCCGTCTTCGTCATCGAAGGAGGCCTTGGCGAGCGCCTCCTGGGGCTGTATGTCCCCGGAAGCCACGACAGTGAAACGGTATTCCGCCTTTTCGGTCTTTTCCGTGTCGCCGCCCGGTTTTCCCTCATCGACGACGGCATTCTCCTTTGCGCAGGCGAACAGCAGCGGCAGCATCGCGGCCGCGAGTATTAATCTTGCAGTTTTCATAATTGTTCAAGTTGTTTTTTCACGATTACTAAATAAATTCCGTGTCTTCATCGTCAAGCCCGATAAGGACATTCTTGTTCTTTTCGGTCGTGCCCTGCGAGAGCGCGAACCCGTTTTCCGCACGGAACTCCATAACCGGAAGTTCCGGCGCGATGTAATGTTTCTTCATATTTTCTCCTGTTTACAGTTGTTTTTGTATTTGCTTACGGGCGGTTGTCCTGTATGTCATATCGCCGCTCATCGGGTCAACTTGACGACCTTGACCCCGTGACGCGGCACCTCGGCGCTGATTTCTCTCATCCGTCCCTCATCGCGATGCTCCCACAGGTCGCGCACGTCCATCTCCCCGTCTATCCCCAGATCCGAGAAATGCAGATAGCGGTTTCTCGTGTCGTCTTCGCGGTTGAAGAGCGCGAGGACATAGCTTCCGTCGGACATCTGTCCATACCATATCTGTGACCTGTCGCTGCCGATGTCGTCCGAGAGCGGCCTGCCTACGAAACGGTCCTTGTTGAGCGCGAGCATCTCGGTGTTCTGGTAGAACCTCAACCAGTTGTCGGTCTGGGCGATAATCTCCGGACGGTCTGACGCCTGAAGCGGGCCTCCGGCCATCAGGTGAAGCGATATCTCGCTCTTGCACTCGTTTTCGTCGGCCATTTTGTTCAGGCGGATGAAGTCCCCGTCGGGTATCGCCTTCTCTTTCCCGGCCGCCCACGCCCATTTCACATATCCGTCGAAGATGTTGTGTGTCGTCGGCCATGTCCCCGGTCTGAACTCTCCGCGAAGCCAGGAGGAGACGTGCCCCCAGCCCCCGTCGAAGGTGTCGGCGCTGAAACGGTACATGTTGCAGTGCTGGAGTTCAAGCGCCCCGTTTTCCTTGAGGTTCGGCATCACGATGGAAGTGAACACCCCGTATTTCTGGGCGGACTCGCAGATGTATTTCAGCGCAAGTTCGTATTCCTCCCTCCCGTAGCCCTTTCCGGGCATGTCTCCGGCTCCGTCTCCTGTCTCGAACAGGCACATGAAGTCCATTCTCACATACTCGACACCGAGGGATTTGTAGTACTTGAAGAACCCGTCTATGAACTCCTTTCCGCCCTTGTGGCTCGGTACGGCCCAGGGGAATGAATCCGATGCTCCGGGATACAGGACCTTGTCGGAACTGTTGTATCGGAGTCCTCCGATTTTATACCCCGTGCCGTCGATGTAGAGTCCGTCGTCCCCGTGAATCCAGAGCGGGTTGTCATAGACCATCAGCTTCAAACCTCTGGCACTGCATTTCTCGACGAGTTTCTTGAGACTGATTGAGCCGTAGTGGGTCATATATCCTTTTGATTCCTCGCTGTTGTCGCTTGTCATCGACATGAACCCGTCAGTCTCGATTATGTCGTAGCCGTAAGGCAGCAGATTCTCCGCAACCCAGTCTATCATCCTGTCCCATTCGTGTTCGGTCATGTCTATGGCCCGCCCCGGACTGTTCTTCTCGGCCTCGCGGCAGTATTCATAGACCGACCAGGTCATCGGAGCCTTCCATGTGTGGATTTTCCCGTCGACAGGGATGATGATTTCGGGGTCGTCCGGCAGGTCGGAAGGTTTCCATCCGGCTCCCGAGGCCTTGTTGCAGGAGGCGGCCGCCACAAGCACGAGGGCTGCGGCGACTGCATAATGTTTCGGAAATCTATTTCTCATAAACTGTCATCGTCATTTCTTCCGTGTCCACAACGAGCCTGTAGTCTCCGGCCCTGTCTTCGCTCACTCTCCATTTGTGATCCGGGTTTCCCGGTGCGGCGACATATTTTATCGCGCAGCTCTCCCCGTCCTGCGGGAGATCCGCAAGGCCGTCGTCCCCGACATCCTCAGGCATCAGGTACGGAACTTCAAATGTCCTTTCTTCAAGAGGGAACTTGAACTGTCCCGCGTAGAGGGTCAGGTCGACATAGAACACTCCCTTGTGCCCTTTGATGCTGTCCGTGTCGTCGTATTTGAGCTGCGTGCGGAACGGGTCGGCATTCCATCCGCCTTCCGTGGCGTCGCCGACCATCCAGATCGACTCCCATTTGAGATCGAGTTTCTCCACAAGCGTGAAGGATACCGTGAGATTCTCCAGATTGACGCTGATTTCGTATTTCCCTGTCTCGGCGACCTTCCACTTGTAGTCCGGACTTCCGCTCGGGGTCATCTGCACATAGCCGTCTTCAAGCGGAGCTTCGTTTTTCGTGGGCATTATGTAGGGGATGTTGAAATTCCAGGTGCTGTTGATTGCGAGCGCGAACTTCATTTCGCCGCCTTTCTTGAGTATCCCCTGCCAGGTCTTCACCGCTCCGTCGTTTTCGGAACTGAATTCCGGCATAGTCGGGAGGTTCCAGCCGTTGGAGCAGGCATCTCCGAGCAGCCAGAGCTGCGGCCGTACGACGTTCACGTCCCTGCTCGCGAAGTCCAGCACGAATTTCCACAGACCTCCCTGCGGGACGGTCACTTTGATGGATTCGTCATCGCCGGCGCGGCAGGTGTATGTGCCGGCCTCGACAGTAGCCAGCACCTCGTCGTTGGAGAAAGTGTAGTTCTGGTCTCCGACTTCAAGCACGAGCGTCGTGTTGCACACAAGGTCGAATTCCACTTTCGAGACTTCCGGTTTGCGGTATTTCTGATTTTCTATCGCTTCCGTCTCGACCGGCTCCGCAATGATTTCGGCCGTGACCCGCGCCGTCGTGCCGTCCTGAATCTTCCACTTGTTGAGGAAAGACTTGAGTTCCACTCCCGTGAATGAAATCTCGTTCCTGCCTGTCACCTGCCGCTTGTCGATGGAGGTCTCGAAATTGTTTCCGGAGATGTCCATCTTGAACCAGTAGTTGTATGGGACACCCTCGGCCTTGAAGCCCGTGTCCTCCCACGAGAATGTCACGGCCTCCGCATCGGGGTTGAAGAACGAGACCTCGACAAGCTCCGAAGACACTTTTATGTGCATCCGGTCCTCCGGCGTGGGGAGTTCGATTCTTATCGTGTCCTTGCAGGCGGAGACTGCCAGCACCGCGAGGACGGGAAGTATTCTTGAATATGCACTTTTCATAAACCTTTCTTTTTGGAATCTTATTCGTCCCAGTACGGATTCTGCACAAGTTTCTCGTTCTTGTCGAGTTCGGTCTGGTGGATCGGGAACCAGTAGTACGACTTCTTGTAGACTCTGGTCTGATAGGCGGTGAGCGTGTAGAAGGCATCGCCGGAGCCGCTGTAGTTCATCCCGTAGAAAGGTCCGTTCAGCACGGTCTCGGCCTCTTTCCAGCGGCGGAGGTCATTGTAGCGGAGACCCTCGCAGCAGAGTTCGACCCTTCTTTCCGCGCGGATGACCTTGCGGAGAGCATCCTGTGTCGCGTCCACATGGATGAACGAGCCGTCAGTCGGGCCGAAAGTATATCCGCGCACGCCGGCGCGGCTGCGGATTCTGTTCAGGTAGTCGAGAACCTCCGGGTTGGCCGGGTCAACTTCGTTCAGAGCCTCGGCATAGTTGAGGTAGGCTTCTCCGAGACGGCAGATTACGCCCGGACGGTACTTGAAGTCACCCTGCTTGACACTGCTCTCGGGAGAGACTTTCTTGCGGAGAAGGTAGCCGTTCTGCGGCGCGTCGTGGGTGTGGGGGTTGTCCTTTCCGTTGATGAAGAAGTCGAAGAGACGCTGCTCGGAGTTGAACCAGGAGTTGTTGAAGCTCACTGCCAGATAGAATCTCGGCTCGCGGTGGCAGTACATATTGTATGTTCCGGCAACCGTGACGTGCCCGCCGTTGCAGCGTGTCTCCCAGTCATATCCCCGATCCTCGTCGGCAGCGGAATATCCCTCCCTCTCATATCCCGAACCCGGGTCATCTGTCGGAAGACCGTTTTCCATGAAGAATGCGTCCACAAGGCTCTGGGTCACGCCCCAGCCCCCGTTGCCGCCTCCCACAATCGGGGTGCAGTGCTTCTCGTAGTCGGTGTAGCCGCATCCCCCGGGACGGGCGAAGAGGATTTCCTTGTTGCCCTGGTCGTATCTTGTGAAGAGCACGTTCTGGCAGGAGAGGAACGGGTCCTCGTTGCCGTTGTCGTCCGTTTCGACATAGAGCTTGTGCCCGGCCTTTTCCGCCTCGTCGATGAGCAGCTTGCAGGCATCCTTCGCCCGTGTCCATCTCTCCGGGTCGTAAGACGTGCTGAAAAGATGCTTTCCGTCTCCGTCCGTGTAGGATGCGTAGTCGGGATTGCCGTTCACAAGGTCTCCGGCGGCGAAAAGCAGCATCCTCGCCCTGATTGCGAGACACATTACGGAGGTTGCCCGTCCGTATTTCCGGGCTTCGGAATATGATGCCGGCAGAAGCTTCGCGATTTCAAGGAATTCTTCGTCGAGCGAATCGATTATGTCGTAATACGGCGTTCTCGCCGTCTTCAGGGACTCAAGGTCCGAATCGGAAGGCGCGATGTAGTTCGGGCGGTAAGGCACCGGTCCGTAGGTGTCCGTCAGGAGATACCAGTAGTATGCGGCGAGAAAACGGCATTCCGCCTTCATATACTCGACTTCCTCAGCCGGAAGGTCCTGGTCCGGAAGAGGTTTCACGTTCTCGATGAAGACATACGCCTCACGTATCCTCTGCGGAAGATATGCCCAGTAGTTTCCTCCCCAGTTTGAAGACGGAGTCCATTCTCCGAGAATGAACGGGATCACATCCCAGTCCCACTGCCTCCATCTTTCGGACGGGGTCATGTCGTCGCCGAAAATGTCCTGTCCGAGGTAGCGTCCGTGTCCCATATAAGGGTCTGGGATTCCGGAATATACGTTGCCGAGCCATCCCTCGACACGGGTCTTGTTGTTGAAGACCATCTCAAGGGTGAGCTCCGTGTCCGACTCCTTGTCGAGCCAGTTGCAGGAACTCAGTCCGAGCGCGAGGAGTGCGGAAATGATGATGTATTTTATGCTTGTTCTCATACTGGTCGTCAGAATTTAATGTTAAGTCCGAGCATCACTGAACGCATTGAAGGGTAGCGCAGTCCGTCGACGGTGTCGAGTTCCGGGTCCCAGAGTTTGAAGCCGGAGAAGCAGAAGAGGTTGTTTCCGCTCACGTAGAAGCGCACTGTCTGGATGTGTGCGGGCTTGGTCAGGCGCTGCGGAAGGGTGTAGCCGAGTTCGAGGGTCTTGCAGCGGAGGAAGGACATATCCTTTTTCCACCAGGTCGACGCCTTGTTGTTGTGGGTGTTCGTGGACGCGGAGAGTCTCGGCCAGAAGACGTTCTGGGACTGGTTGTCCTCGGTCCAGGTGTCGCGGTAGTTCGAATAGACGTTGCCGAGCACTCCCTGGCCGCTGCCCGGGATGAAGTAGTCCGTGCCTCCGATGATTCTGTATGTCCAGGCCTGTCCCTGGAAGAAGAAGCTGAAATCCACTCCCTTCCACATCAGCGTCCCTCCGAATCCGTAGATGCACGGCGGCATTGACGTGCCTCCGATGTAGCCTTCGTCTGTGTCGTTGATTTTGCCGTCGCCGTTCATGTCCCGGTACTTGATGTCGCCCGGTCGCACCGTCGTCCCGAGTGACGGGACGGGAAGCCCTGGCTTGAGGTTTCCGGCTTCGTCGAAGTCGTCGTTGGTGTAGAGCCCCTCGGCAGTGAGTCCCCAGAGGGTTCCGATGGACTTGCCCGTGATTGAGCGGTAGGTGCCCTTGACCGACTCCGGTTCGTCAATCTCGAGGATTTTGTTCTTCGCGTAGGTGAATGTTCCGCGCAGGGAGAGCGCCCAGTCGTCGTTGAAACGCTTGTTGTAGCCGATCTGCGCCTCGCAGCCCATGTTGTTGACCTTGCCGTAGTTGGCGTAAGGCATTGAGATGAAGCCCGCCTGTGTCGGAATCGTGGAGCGCTGCATGAAGATGTTGGTTCTCCTCTCCCTGAAGAAATCCACCTGGATGTCGAGCGAGTTCCACAGACCGATTTCAAGCCCGGCGTTTGTCTTGAAAGAGCGTTCCCAGGTGAGGTTCTTCACTCCGACCTCGCCTTCCTGCACTCCGGAGAAATAGGTCGAGCCGTCGTAGCCGAAGTTGTAGCCGGCGGCGCTGCTGTTGATGGTCGTGATGTAGGCGAAACGGCGGTTTCCTCCGATGTCGTCATTGCCGACGCTTCCCGCCGACGCCCTTATCTTGAACTTCGAGAGCGTCTGCCTGTAAGGTTCCATGAAATGTTCCTCCGAAAGCAGCCATCCGAGAGCCAGGGAAGGGAAGAATCCGAACCTCTGCCCTTTGGCGAAATTCTCCGAGCCGTTGAAGCCGAAGTTGAACTCGCCGACATATCTTCTGTCGAAAGTGTAGGATAACCTTCCGGCGATTCCCTGAGTTCTCTTCGGCTGGATGTCGCCCCAGTCATAGCTTCTCTGGTTGTAGAGAAGGAGCGCGTCCACGTCGTGCTTGTCGTCAAAGCAGCGGTTGTAGCTCGCCGTCGCCTCGAAGTAGGTGCTGTTGTTGCCGTAGTTGGCGTTGGAGCTGTGCCCGAGGAACTCCTGTCCGTAGAGTATGATGTTGTGGACGAGATTCCCCTCATCGTCGCGGGTCTTGGCCACGCTGTAGTAGTCCGGAGTCTTGCCTCTCGTGACGAAGTTTTCGTTGAAGGTGTCGAAAGCGAAAGTGAGCTTCATCTTGAGTCCCGGAGTAATCATCTTGAGGTTCTGCTCAAGGGAGAAGAGGGATTCGAGCTTGCTCTTGGTCCCCCGGTAGTATCCGTTCTGGGTGCATAGAGCCCACGGGTTGGCCCTGTATGCGCTGGCGACGGGGATCGTGCCGTCAGAATATATGGCAGGATGCACGAACGGCGGGGTCTCGAACGCCTTGGAGAAGAGTTCGTCGGTCGAGCTGTTGGCCTTGCGCAGCTGCTGGAGGTATCCGCCGATGCTCACGCGGAGCACGGTGGTCTTCGTCAGGTCGAGGTCGACGTTCGCCCGGATGTTGTAGCGGTTGAGCTTGGTCGAGGTGTCGTAAGGGAGAGTGCTGTCCCTTGCGAGTATGCCGTCCTCGTGGTACCAGGATGCCGTGAGGGAATATCTCAGAATCTCCGAACCGCCGCTGACCGTCAGGTTGGATCTTGTGGAATATGCGTAATCGTTGGTGATTGCGTCGAGCCAGTCCGTGTCGGGGTAGAGATCCGGGTCATATCCGTAATATGTCTTGAGAATCTGGTCCTTGGTGAACGGTTTCTTGCTCGGATCGCTCTGGAGGTCGTTGAGGAGGGACATATATTCCGCCGCTCCGATGAACTCCGGAAGTTTAGTCGGGCTCTGGATTGACTGTTCGATGCGGAAATCCACTGACGGAGGCGCGACGGTCCCGCGTTTCGTGTTTATGATTATGACGCCGTTCGCTCCGCGGACTCCGTACATCGCGCTGGCGGAAGCGTCCTTGAGCACCGAGAATGACTCGATTTCCGCCGGGTCTATGTCGTTGAGGTTGCGTTCCACCCCGTCCACAAGCACGAGAGGGGAAGTGTTGCCGCTGAAAGACGCGATTCCGCGAATCCAGAAATTCGAGTCGTCATATCCCGGCTCTCCCGAAGGCTTGAACGCAATCACTCCCGAGAGCTGTCCCGCGAGATTGTTGCTGAGGGAGCGCGTGGAGCCGACCTGAAGCTTGTCCGGGTCTATGGTTTCGACCGAACCGATGACCGAGAGCCTCTTCTGGTGTCCGAATCCGGTCACGACGACTCCGTCAAGTTCGGAGCTGTCCTCATAGAGAACTATGTTGAAGCTGATTTTCGAGCCGACAGGCACTTCTGTCGTTTTGAAACCGAGACAGGAAAACTCGAGAACGGAGTCCTTTGAGGGGACGTCGAGATAGAAATGGCCGTCGATGTCTGTGGATGTCCCCGCCGTTGTTCCCTTGACCAGCACTCCGACCCCGATCAGAGGAACCTTCTCGCTGTCGGTGACAGTTCCGCTTACCTTGATTCCGTCACCGGAAGACTGTCCGTAGGCTGTATAGGGGGGGGCAATAAACATTCCGAGAGCCAGAACGAGGGCGTACACGGCAGCCGGAATGCTGTTTAACTTTTTAAGTACCATACAAATAATGCGGTTAGTTAAGTTCACTTTGCAAATGTATGGTATGCTTGAGGTTAAAACAATATCTGTTCTGTAAAATCCAAACCTATATAAATATATATGTTTTGATTATCAATATGTTAA
>CAVDEO010000003.1:0-14359 GCA_963607915.1 bacterium | reverse complement strand
TCTCAAATTCAGCCGGATTCAACGCCTTGAGTCGGGTGCGCGAGCGGTAGGAATAGATGGTCGCGCGGGAGTAGTGCAGAAGTGTGGCAATCTGCTCGGAAGAGTCTATCCCCAAGCGTATCAGCGCATAGATTCTGGCTTCGGGCGAAAGCGAGTTCTTTGCAGGAACCGGCAGACTGTGTCCGGGTTGCAGAAGCTTGTTCAGTTCTTCCACGAATGTAGGGAACAGAGAGAGGAAGGTGGTGTCGAATGTTTGATAGAAGGATTTCCATTCGGCTTCGGCGATGTCGTTGGACTTGAGTTCCTGCTTCATCCTGTCATATTCCGCCGCGAGAATCTGCTTGCGCAGTCCCTTGCGGTAGCTCTCGAACTTTTCGATGCGCGCGATGCAGTCGAGCATCAGTTCCGTGATGTAGGTGTTCTTGATGCTGGAGGCCTCCCTGATTTCCCCGTTGGCTTCTTCGAGCATTGTCTTTGAGTTCTCCAGTTCCTGATTCACGGCCGCGAGATGCCTTCTCTTTCTGTAGAGTGAGCAGGTCAGGCACACCATCACCCCGGTCATCAGCAGGAGCAGTCCCACGATTACGGAGAGTATGGTCAGAAGCCGGCTGTTCTGCTTTTTGTAGGAGGAATTGATGATTGAAATCATAGGGGCAATCTGGTCGACTCTCTGGCGGGCCTTGCAGAAAGTCGCGTCTTCCACAGCCCTGTTGAGGTAGTTGTAGGCGCGTGTGATGTCGCCTTTTTCATAGAGAAGAACGGCGAGATTCGTCAGGGATATGTATTCCTTTTTTGAGTTCGTCAGGTCGCTGCATGCCGACTCTATGAGATAGTTCATCTCCTCATCGTGCATCCCGAGCAGGTGGCAGAGGTCTGCCGTGACATACGCCGCGATGCCCAACAGCGGGTCATCCCTGTCAAGCGAGTCGCAGTAGGGGCTTATAAGTTCGAGCGCCTCCCGGTAGCGTCCCTCGATTTTCATCTTGTCGCAGATGACGAATATGTTCGGTTCAATCGTGAGCAGCGAGTCCTTGTACAATATGGCTCTGTCATGCCATATTTTCTTCGGGCCTTCGTCCTGCGACGTCGCTCTCAATGTCTCGTAGTTCGTGTTGTAGAGAGAGAACATTTCCGCTTTCTGCCCGTTGTCGAGCAGCTTCCTGTCAAGGCTGTCCAAAAGGGCGAAGGATTCGAGGTGGCAGCCTGTAATCTGATAGATTTTTGCCAGATTGAGCTTTGCCGTGCACTCCTCGTGGACATTGGCCTGCGCCCGGCTGAACTCTGTCGCCCGATGTGCATAGAAAAGCGCGGAATCGGACTGGAAGGCGTAGTAGAGCTGGAACATCTCGTTGCACAATCCCGGTTTGTATTCCTCCGCAGACATTTTCAGGCGCTGGCGGCAGTTCTCTATTATGCCGAGTTTCGCGGCGTCATATTCCGCTGTCGAACTGACGATGCGGTCAAGATCCTCCAGACTCGGGGACCTCCGCTCGGAAGCCCGCGTCCACGCGCCCGCGCCGCAGAGGAGCAGCAGCGTCAGGCCGAGCAGTCTTGCCTTCGATGAGTCTTGTCCTTTCATGGTTTCAGCGTATGTGGTCGGTTTTCAGTCTGTGTTTCAATTGCTATTCCTCTTTCGGCCAGCCTTGGGCGTGTAGGGGGAGTTCGACACCGTCGGGGGTGACTATGACCGCGCCGACTTCCGGTTTGGCGAGATGACCCACAATGTCGAAGGTCTGGAAGTCGTGACGGAACTTGTCGTGACTGCCGATGGGGATGGTGAAGAGGAGGCGGCAGTCGTCGCCGCCGTTGAGGGCCGCCGCGAGAGGATCGATGCCGAGTTCCTTGCTCAGGTCAATGGAGTTGCCCATAAACGGCATTCTCTCGGCATAAATCTTCGCTCCGAGACCGGAATCGCGGACGAGGCATTTTACCGCGTCGGCAAGACCCCGGGTGACGAAACAGCCGTGGCTTGGGACAATCTCCGCGTCTTCGAGAAGCTTGAGGATGTTCGGAGAGAGTGACGGTTTGAGATATTCGCCCACGAAATCCCTGTATTTGTCGAGCTGCGGCTGCTCGTGGTCGTCCTTTGTCTTGTCGAACCTGCGCTTTTCCCTTTCCAGCACGCTCAGGCCGAGATAGGCTCCCCCGAGACTTCCGGAGACGCAGATGAGATCCATGCTCTTCGCCTTCTGCCGGCGTTTTGCCGTGAGGAGCGATGTCTCCCCGCAGGCGCTCAGGCTGATTGTGAGTCCGACCATCGACGGGACCACCTCAAGGCTCAGCTTTCCGTAGCCGTGTTCTTTCGCGGCCGAAACCGCGCCCTCCCATAGTTCCTTAATCTGGCTGAAATCCAGCTTTGCCGGCACGCCGATGACTGCGGCGAGGGTGCGTGGGGCGGACAGCTCCGCGTAGAGTTCTCCGGTGACTATGGTCACGCACTTGTAGCCGAGGTGTTTGAGCGGGAAATAGACGAGGTCGAAGTCCGTGCCCTCGATGAAGCATCGGCTTTTCTGGACAGAATATGCCTGTCCCTTGGTCTCGAAGGCCATATTCCCGAACGGTTCGTATCCCGTCCCTTCAAAAAGCCTTGCCACAGCCTCCACTCTTCCGAGGCTCGCGAATCTTTCCTCTGCTGCCATAATTTTCACTATTTCTTCTCGACTTCGCAGCTCACACCCATAGCTTCCAGAGCCGACACGAAATCGCTGTTCACTCCCACTGCGAATTTCCGGGACGCGAACTCTATGTTCCATTTGTGCACAGGGTCGTAGAGCCTCATCGAAAGCGGAGTCTTGCCCTTATTGTCCTTGATGAGCCGTACGAGACTCTTGCGGAACTCCGGAGTGAGCTGCATCGTGGTCAGCTTCACCGTGAAGTTCTTGATTTTTTCTTCGGCCACATTGCAGAGAAGCGCAATCCTGTTCACCTTGAATCCGTAAGGAATTTTCTGCTGAGGCTGCGCGGAAGCCCCGTCTTCCGGTTTCTTGACAAAGCGCGGCTTGATCTCCCCGTCAATCCAGATGGTGTTATGAGGCTGGAGATAGGCCATGAATGTCTCGTGGTCCTTGCCGAAGAGAGCCAGTTCGAAGCTGCCCTCATAATCCTCAATCTTTGTCTTCGAGTAGGCACGGCCGCTCTTGGAGTTGAAGGTTCCGGTCTCGGTGATCAGTCCCGCGACACAGACCTTTTCCCCGGCCTGGCGTTCCGTGCATCCGGCAACCATCGCGTCGAGCTGCCCGAGATTGCATTTTACGAAGTTGTCGAGTTCAAAGCGGTATTTGTCGAGCGGATGCGCCGAAAGGTACATTCCCACAAGTTCCTTTTCTTTCTGGAGGAACAGAAATTCATCCGCTTCGTGCTCGATTTCCGGGATTTCCGGTCTCACCGGCTTCATCTCCTCGGATTCTCCGAAAAGCGAAACCGCCGTGTTCTCCACATCCCTGCGGAAAAGCTCACCATAGCGGATGAGGGCGTCGAGGAAGGTCTCCCCGCTTCTGCACGGGGTGAAGAACTGCTGTTTTGATATGCGGAAACTGTCGAACGCGCCGGAATATATCAGAGCCTCCATCGATTTCCGGTTCACGGTTCCGGACATCCTCTCGATGAAGTCATAGATGTCGGCGAACTGTCCGTTCCTCGTCCTCTCGCTGATGATTGCCTGCACGATGTTGGAGCCGAAGCCCTTGATGCCGCCGAGTCCGAAGCGGACATGCCCCTCGCCGTTGACGGAGAATGTGGAATGCGACTCGTTGATGTCCGGATTGAGAACCTTGATGCCGCCTTTCTTGCAGTCATCCATGATTTTCTTGATCTCGTCCATCTTCGAGAGGTTGTTGCTCAGGTTTGCCGCCTGAAACTCAGAGGGGTAATGCGCCTTGAGCCACGCTGTCTGGTAGCTCACCCAGGCGTAGCAGGTGGCGTGGGACTTGTTGAAGGCGTACTGCGCGAACTTCTCCCAGTCTTTCCAGATTTTGTCGAGTTTCTTCTCCGGATGCCCGTTCTTCATCCCTCCCGTCATGAACTTTTCCTTCAGCGAGTCCAGAATGTCTATCTGCTTCTTTCCCATCGCCTTGCGGAGCTTGTCGGCCTCGCCTTTGGTGAAATTCGCCAGTTTCTGGGACAGAAGCATGACCTGCTCCTGATAGACCGTCACCCCGTAGGTGTCCTTGAGGTATTCCTCCATTTCCGGCAGGTCGTACTCCACAGGCTCCTGGCCCTGCTTGCGGGCTACGAACGACGGGATGTAGTCCATAGGTCCGGGGCGATAGAGGGCGTTCATGGCGATGAGGTCCTCGAAACGGGTCGGCTGGAGCTGCTGAAGCCACTTCATCATTCCCGGAGACTCGAACTGGAAGACGCTCACGGTGTCTCCCCGGCTGTAGAGGGCGTATGTCTCGGGGTCGTCGATGGGAATCGCCTCTATGTCAATGTCTTGCCCGTGCCTCTCCTTGATGAGGTCGAGGCAGGTGTGTATGATTGTCAGGGTGTTGAGCCCGAGGAAGTCCATCTTGAGCATGCCCACATCCTCAATGTAGTGCCCGTCGTACTGAGATGTCCAGAATTCCTTCTTCTTTCCGTTCTCATCGACGATTTCCTTGTCTTCCGACAGGCAGATGGGGATATAGTCCATAAGATTCCCGCGCCCGATGATGGTCGCGCAGGCGTGGACTCCCACCTGACGGACGCAGCCTTCGAGCTGAAGGGCATAGTTCAGCACTTCTTTTGTCAGTTCCGTGCCGTTATTCAGCTCTTCCTGAAGCTCCGGAACGAGCCTGTAGCAGTTCTTTAGCGTGATTTTGGCGTTCGCCTCCTCTTTGCCGACCTGATAGTGCTTCTCGACGAAAATCTTCTGCCCAGGATTGTCCGGGTCATCGGCCTCAACCTTCTTCACGATTTCTCGGAATCCCTTCTTCAGCTCGTCGAGTTTCGGGTTGAAGGGATATTCCTTTTCGACCATCTCGCTCAGACGGTCCGGAACCATCTTGCTCAGGCGGTTGGACTCGTCGATGCTCATGCGTGAAACTCTGGCGACATCCTTAATCGCCGACTTCGCCGCCATAGTTCCGAAAGTTATCACCCGGGAAACATGGTCAAGCCCGTAATGGTCTTCGACATATTTGTGAGCCGCCCCGAGGTCCTCGAAATCGACATCGATATCCGGCATGCTGATACGGTCCGGGTTGAGGAAACGCTCGAACAGCAGCTGGTACTTTATCGGGTCGAGGTTCGTAATCCACAGGCAGTAGGCGACCACGGACCCTGCGGCGGAACCACGCCCCGGACCGACCATCGAACCCATCGCGCGGGCTGCGGCGATGTAGTCCTGCACGATGAGAAAATAGTCGGGGAATCCCATGCGGCAGATGGTCTTCAGCTCGAAGTCTATGCGTTCGCTCTGCTCCGGGGTGAAGGTCTCCCCGTAGCGGATGTGCGCCCCTTTGTAGGTGAGGTGGCAGAGATAGGCCACGGAGCGGCAGAATTCCTCTCCACGGTCGGTCCCGTCCTTGTCGCAGCGCCCGACGTCAATCACCTCCCTGTATTTTTCCAGATGCTTGTCTATGTCCGCGAGGAAGTCTTCCGGAAGGTCGAACTTCGGGAGCACATGCCCCCGGTCAATCTTGTAGCTTTCAATCTTGTCCGCCACCTCGAGCGTGTTGGAAATCACCTCGGGGTGGTCCGGGAAAAGCGCGGTCATCTCCTCTTCGCTCTTGAGGTATTCCTGCTGGGTGTAGCGCAGCCTGTTTTCGTCATCGAGGTACGCCCCCGTGTTCATGCAGATGAGCCTGTCGTGCGTCGGGCCGTCCTCCTTCCGGATGAAATGGACATCGTTGGTGGCCACCACCTTGACCCCCGTCTTTGCGGCAAGTTCAAAGATTCCCCGGTTTGAGACCGTCTGGTTCTCATAGACCTCCCAGACCTTGTTGTAGGCCGCCCCGGTCAGACCCTGCACCTGAGTTTTGTGCAGCTGCACTTCGAGATAATAATCCTCCCCGAAGACCCTTTTGAACCACATCACGGCTTCTTCCGCCTTGTCCATATCCCCGGAGATGATGTTCTGCGGAATTTCTCCGGCGATGCAGGCGGACAGGCAGACGAGGTTGTCGTGCCATTTCTCCACGACCTCGTGGCTGACCCTCGGCTTGTCGTAGTATTTCCCCTCAATGTGCCCGGTGGAGACAATCTTCATCAGGTTCTTGTAGCCCTCGTAGTTCTTCGCGAGCAGAATCAGGTGGTAATATTTCCTGTGGTTGTTGTCCTTGAGCTTATGGTCATAATGCCTGGTGACATAAATCTCGCAGCCGAGAATGGGCTTTATGCCCGGGTGTTTCCCGGCATATTTCATAAACTCCTTGATTCCGTACATATTCCCGTGGTCCGTAATCGCTAGCGCCGGCATCCCGAGTTCCTCCGCCCTGTCGAAAAGTTTCGGAATGGCGGAAAATCCGTCGAGGATGGAGTACTGGGTGTGGACGTGAAGATGTACGAATGACATGACAATCAGAGAGTTAATATATTCCGGGCTTATCTTTTCCCGCAGCCGGCAGGTTTAATCTCCGATTCATGACACATGCCTCCGCGGAAGCGCAAATATACTCAAAAAAGAAGCGTCCGAAAAATTTTTCAGACGCTTCTTCATATATTGCCTTTAAAGCAGCTTGGCTAAAAATGTGAAATAAAAAGTGCAGATGCAAGGCTCGCGACGAAGAGGAAACCGCAGCAACCTTATGGTTGTGAGGATTTCATCAAGGAGCACAACGCAGCAGATGCCTTTTTATTTCATATTTTTCCCTTTTTATTTTGCATTCTTCTTTTCGGTGGCGTTCACCACATCATACATCACCGGCGTACCGATGAAGATGGAAGCGTAAGTACCGATGACGATACCGAGGATGAGGGCGACTGCCAGACCCCTGATGACCTCACCGCCGAAGATTGCGATTGCAAGCATAGTGACGAGAGTCGTGAGGGAGGTGTTCATCGTACGTGACAGCGTGCTGTTGAGCGCGTTGTTAACATTGTACTTCAAGTCAACCTTCGGATGGTCAGCCTTGTACTCGCGGATTCGGTCGAAGATGACCACGTTGTCGTTGATGGCGTAACCGATGATGGTCAGGATTGCCGCGATGAATGTCTGGTCGACATCGAGAGTGAACGGAAGTATTCCGCTGAAGAGCGAGAAGAATCCGATGACGATGATTGCCGTGTGCGCGAGGGAAACCACGCCTCCGAGTCCCCATGTCCAGTTCTTGAACCTTATCGCGATGTAAGCGAAGATTACGAAGAGGGCTATGATGACGGCGATGATGGCGTCGCGTTTCATGTCGTTCGCGATTGTAGGGCCGACCTTGTCGGAACTTACGATACCGTTAGGGTTCTCGACCGTCGAACGGAACTCATCGAAGGTGAGATTCTCGGCGTAGAGTCCCTTGAGAGCATCGTAGAGCATCTGCTCGACTTCAGCATCAACCTCGCTTGACTCCTCGTTGATTTTGTAGGCCGTGGTGATTTTCATCTGGCTGTCACCGCCGAACTGCTTCACCTCGACAGCCTCGTTGAATTCGTTGAGAGTGGCCTCACGGACTGCTTCTGCGGTCACAGGCTTGTCAAAGCGTACGACATAGGTACGTCCTCCGGTGAAATCGACACCGTAGGTGAAGCCCTTGATGCAGATTGAGAGGATGGAGATGACGATGAGCGCTCCGGAGAATATGTAGGAGAATTTCCTGAGCTTGAGGAAGTCCACGTGCGTGTTCTGGAGGAAGTTTCTCGTAAGCTTGTTGTCGAAGCTGACCTTCTTGCCCCTCGCGAGCCTGTCGTCAATCACAATCCTCGTGATGAAGATGGATGTCAGGACAGAGGTTACGATACCGATGATGAGGGTCGTCGCGAAACCTTTGACAGGGCCTGAACCGAAGATGAGGAGAACCACACCTGTAAGAGCCGTGGTCACCTGACCGTCGATGATTGCCGAGTAGGCGTTCTTGTAACCGTCTGCGACAGCCTTTCCTATGCCCTTGCCCGCACGGAGCTCCTCCTTGATGCGCTCATAGATGATGACGTTCGCATCGACCGCCATACCGAGCGTGAGGACGAGACCGGCGATACCTGGCAGCGTGAGTACGGCTCCGAAAGACACGAGAGTGCCCATAAGCAGAAGCACGTTGCACAGAAGGGCGAAGTCGGCGATGAGACCTGCTCCCTGATAGAAGAACACCATATAGATGAGCACGAGGAGGAAGGCGATTACGAAGGATATGAGACCCGCGTTGATGGATTCGCTACCGAGAGAAGGTCCCACAACCTGCTCCTGAATGATGGTCGCCGGAGCCGGAAGCTTGCCGGACTTGAGCACGTTCGCAAGGTCCTCGGCCTCTTCGAGGGTGAAGTTTCCGGTAATCTGAGATGAACCGCCGGAAATCTCGCTCTGGACAGTAGGGTAGGAATATACCATTCCGTCAAGGACAATCGCCACCTGACGGCCGATGTTGTCTTTCGTGAGCCTTGCCCAGGTCTGAGCGCCTTCGGCATTCATGGACATCGAAACTTCGGGACGTGCGCCGCCCTCGCCGTACTGCACGCGTGCCTCGGTGACAGCGTCGCCGTCAAGCGGGGCCTTGCCGTCGCGGGAGGTGTTCCTGATTGCGACGAGTTCGAAGTAGTTGCCGCCCGGAATCTGGTCGGAAGGCTTCACGCTCCACATCGGGGTGAACTCGTGTGGGAAGCACTCCTTGATTTGCGGCAGAGCGAGATACTTGTTCACGAGAGCCGTGTCGGCGTAGTTCGCGAAGCCGATGCAGGCGTTGGTGTTGTAGCCTGAAGGCTGGAGAACGGCGAAGAGCGGATTCTGCTTCTTGTAGTTCTCGAACTCGGCGCTTTCGTTCGCGCTTTCAGCGGCCTTGAGCTCGTCTGCGACTATGTCGCCCTCTTTGCCCTCTTCGGCGGTGTCAGCCTTTGCATCGGTGTCAGCGCCCGATGCCGGAAGAATCTCGGCGAGCTTGCTGTTGGCCTCTTTGAGGAACGGCTCAATCTCGGAGTACTGGAAAGTCGTCCAGAATTCGAGGGATGCCGTACCCTGAAGGAGCTTTCTCACACGCTCCGGCTCTTTTACGCCCGGGAGTTCGACGAGGATGCGTCCGCTGTTGCCGAGTTTCTGGATGTTCGGCTGGGTGACTCCGAAGCGGTCGATACGGTTACGGAGCACGTTGAAGGAGTTGGAGATTGCGCTCTCTGATTCCTTCTCGATGACAGAGAGAACCTGCGCGTCGCTTGACTGGCTCGTCACCTTGTCCTTGAGGTCGAAAGTGGCGAAGATGTCGGAAAGCGGACGGCCTCCGGCGGTCTCCTTCCATGCGTTGCCGAAGAGGGTGATGAAATTGTCCCTCGAATTGACGCTGCGCACTTTCGCGCTGTCGATTGCGGCAAGGAACTGAGGGTCCTGGCTGTTGCCGGCGAGGGCCTTGACGAGGTCTTCAAGCTGAACCTGAAGCATCACGTTCATACCGCCCTTGAGGTCAAGACCGAGGTTGATGTCCTTGACTTTCACATCCTTGTAAGTGTAGCCGAAATAGACTTTCTCGGCTGAGACGGAATCGAGGAAGTGTCTGTTGTTGACTTTTGCGATGGAGTCAAGAACATAGGCCTTGTCCTCGTCCGGTACAGAGTTGAATTCCGCCGATGCGCTGAAAGCCTCCACGGCTTTTTCCGCATATTTGTCAGCCTTGTGTTCCTGCACCCTTGTCACGACAGTGAACGAAAGCTGCCAGAAACATGCTATCGCAAGGCAGATTGCAACGAATCTGATGGCACCTTTACTTTGCATAATGTTATAGTTTTTTTATTTGATATTTCACTATGTAATCTCCGCCAGCTTACTTGCTGGAGCTTACTATTCGGCAAATAGGGCACAAATTTACGATTTTTTTCTTATAAACGCACTTTTTGTTAAATTTGTAGCCCTTTTGAGGCGTCGGGCTGACCGGGACGGCAATCCGGTGCAGGCAGCCGTCGGCGGCAGAGGATAAAATGGGCAAAACAGGGAAGAAAAAGGCTTTGGCAATTCTGTTGCCGGTGTTTGCGACCGGCATCGCGGCGCAGTCCCAATCTGTGGGCCGTGTCGATTCTCTGTCGGCCCAGCCGGAGGACACGGTTGCGGCGGTCATTTCTGCCCTGTCCTCCCGGGACACGGTTGCGGCGGTCATCCCTGCCCTATCCTCCCGGGACACCTTGTCTGTGCCTGTGCCCGACGCCCCGATGCGGATTGCCGTCCCGGTTCTTGAGACGGCCGCCACCCTCACCGACACGGAAAAGCTCGCCCTCGCGGATTCTCTCCACGGAGCCTGTCAGTTCCGTCGGGCCATCCTGCTCTGCGACGAGATTCTATCCGAGTCCTCCGACAGTCTTGTCAAGGTCTATGCCTCCGAACTGCTGTCCAACGCGGAAAGCGGTTTCAATCTCTCCTCCGCCGTCTCATTCCCGACGGTGATAGCGCGTCAGAAGTTCACGCTCAAGGACTTTTTCCTCTACTACCCGTTCCCAGACCGTTCCTGGCATGATTTGGGTTCAAGCGACGGTCTGCGCGACAGCCTTCAGACCCTGTCCGCCCCCGGGCTTCTCGGGAATCTTCCGGACATCGCATATTTTCAGGAAGATGACGATGTCATATATTTCCATTCTCCCGACACGCTCGGGCATATGAAGATATGGTTTTCTTCAAAGGACACTCTATGGAACGCCCCGCATCAGGTTTTTGCGCCGCAGGATTCACTTCCGGCAGCGGCGGATTCCGTAGATTCCGTGGATTTCGTGGATTCCGTAGATTCCGTGGATTTTGCGGATTCCCCGGCGGTTCGTGCGGCTGCGCTGAAAGTGCGCTCGGATTCCACGGCGGCATATTCCGTGTCCGACGAAATATTCCCGGTTCTTTCAGCCGACCGGCGTTCGCTCTATTTTTCCGCGAAACGAAAGGACAGCGCCGGCGGATATGACCTCTATGAATCAGTGTGGAACGAGGCTGACGGACGCTGGTCGGAACCTGTGAACCTCGGATTCCCGTATTCTTCGGTGGACAATGACTACCTCTATATGAACACGGACGACGGGCGTTACACCGTCTTCGCTTCCGACCGCGGGTGCACGAAGGATAGTCTGTATGTCTATGTGCTTGAATATGAGTTCGCTCCGCAGCAGCAGAGGATTACTGACGCGGAAAAGCTGCGCCGCATCATGGAACTCGTCCCGTCGGAAGGGACGGATGTCGTGGACGCCGGTTCTGCGGTGGGAGGCGGAATCCCTGAGAATGCGGACACGAAACTCTATATGGAAAAGATGGCGGACGTGCGGCGGTTCCGCAACCTGCTTGACGGAACGAACCGGAAACTGGACGAGATGAGGGAGGAGTTCGCGCTCAGCGACGATGTGGAGCGCCGTCAGGAACTCACTTCGCGGATTCTTGAAACCGAGGCGGAGATTCCGCAGATTCAGTCCTCGCTCGACAAGGCCGTCGCCGAAGTACAGAAAATCGAGATGGAATTTCTTTTCAGCGGCGTGGTCATAGACTACAGCCTCCTCTCTTCCGAAGCCTCCCGCAACCTCGTCGGCGACAGTTCCCGCTATGTCTTCAAGGAACGTCAGATGGGCGGGCCGCTGCGGCTTGTCGTACGGGCGGAATAGTAAAAATTAGTCAAATGGTGTGACATTTCAGTATAACGCGGCCGCTCTTGCGCGCGGCCGGGTGTTTTGCCGGGGAATTTTCCTGATATTCGTGAAATTTTACACGATAACAGCATTTAACTTTACACGATAACTTTACACGATAACTTTACACGATAACTTTACACGATAACACTACACGATAACTTTACACGATAACACTAAGGACTTATGCTTTTTCTGAAACATTATGCTTCTCTGCGGAATATTGCGGTTTCAGTTTCACTGTTGCTGGTTTCCCATTTTGCCGCATTCGCGCAGGGCTTGGAGGACTCGCTGGCGGAACTTCGGAAGGTGCGGGAATCCTTCGTCGAGGCGACGCTTGATTCGTGTTCGCCGTCGGATGAGGTGACGGAAAATTTCCTGACCTATTCTGAACACGGACGGGCGGCGATTGATGTCCTTTTGATGCAGCTCTATCTCTCGGTGCAGCTGCCGGAGGGCGAGGTTGAACGGGTCATGGGACTTTTCGACTTCGAGCGGAGGCAGTGGCGTGACATAGACTACACCGACATGTCGCGCGGCGGCTGGGACATGACCCTGCACGTCACGAGGATATACGCCCTTGCCAAGAGCTATGCCTGGCCGCAGTCGCCGTTCTACAAGTCGGCAAGGTTGAGCGAACTGCTGCACAGGGCGGCCGGGTGGTGGTTCGACAATCGTCCTGTGAACCCGAACTGGTGGCACAACGACATCGGCGTGCCTAAGAAACTCGCGGCGGCTATGGTGCTCCTGAGGGACGAGCTTTCCGAGGAGGAGATACAGGGGACGCTGCGTGTGCTTGAACGTTCCCGTTTCGGACGCACGGGGCAGAACAAGGCGTGGCTCGCGGGGAACCAGATGATGAAGGCCCTGCTCATTGAAGATCCGGAACTTGCCCGGGAGGCGAGACGGCAGATAGGCGAGGAGATATACATTACGGACGACGAGGGCATCCAGCGGGACTGGTCGTTCCATCAGCACGGTCCTCAGATGCAGTTCGGCAACTACGGGCTGGCCTTCGCGGACGGGGTGTCGTTTTGGGCGCGTGTGCTTGATGACACGGACTATGCCTTTTCGGAGGAGCAGGTTGAAATCATTGAAAATTATATACTTAACGGACTGTGCTGGCCTATATGGAAGGGCGTTATGGATCCGAGCGCGTGCGGCCGTCAGCTCCACATCAACGGAGGACGCGGCAAGGCATACTCCTGTGCTGTCGCCGTGTCTAACATGGCCGCAATGAACCGCCCGCGCAGTGAGGTTTTCAGACACATCGCCCTCCAGAATCTCCAGCCGGAGCTTTATGAGAACGAACTTGTCGGCGCGCGGTACTATCCGCGGTCGGACTTCGGGGTCTATCGCGCGAAGGAATGGTACGCTTCGGTCAGGATGCATTCCGAAAGGACAATCGGCTACGAATTTACCAATGCCGAGAACCAGCTCGCGCAGTTTTCGGCGGACGGGACCATGATTCTGATGCAGTCAGGCAGGGAATACGAGAACATCTTCCCTTACTGGGACTGGCGGATGCTCCCCGGAGTCACGGCCTACGACGACGGCGCTCCGCTGCGCACCGATGACAGCCAGGAAGACAAGCAGAACAACAGCGGCCATGTCGGCGGACTTTCGGACGGGAGGACAATGGTTACGACAATGGAACTTGAGCGTCACGGACTCCACGCCCTGAAGTCGAACTTCTTTTTCGATGACATTGTGGTCTCTCTCGGAGCGGACATCAGAGTCTCCCGTGAGGAAATCTGCCGCGTGACGACCACTCTCGAACAGAACCGCCTTGAGGACAGTCCCGAATCCGGCTCCTTCCGTTCGCGCAGGCACTCCCGCACTGACTGGGCCTGGCACGACGGCAGGGGATATGTCCTCCTTGACGGTGCCCGTCTTCACACAGAAACGCCGCTCCAGAGGGGTGACTGGGCGAAAATGGCTCCGATGTACAGCCGCGTTGACAGCGGGCGGGTCTTCAAGTGCTGGGTTGAGCATCCGGTGAAGGAAACGGGTTCCTATGCCTATGCGCTGCTGCCTTGCCGCGATGCCGCAGGAACAAAGGCATTCGCGAAGGCATACGCAAAATCATCTGCGGAAAGTCACGGAAAGACCTTCCAGAAACCGTCGGAAATTGCAGTGCCGCAGATTCTCCGCAACGACGACCGCTGCCAGGCTCTGTACTACAGGGACGGTCTCTATGTCGTCGTGCACAAGGCCGGGGATTATGCTTTCCTGAACGGGAAGTACAGTTTCTCGACTCCGGGAATCTACTTCTGCACCGGTGACGCTGTCGTGTCCGAACCGCTTCCCCCGTCGGTCGCAGCGCAGTTTCATTGACTTTGCGGTTCCTGCAGCAAATTCGGGTTCCTCCCTTACTGTAAGCAGAGAATCTGCAAATTCATGGATTTCCGGCATAACCCTGTTCTACAGATAAGGAAAAGCCTCAGGGCGGCAACCGTTAAAGAGTGCAAAATTATTCTTTGAGGGCTGCATGAAATAAAAAATTTGTTAAAGCAATTATTTTGTTGTACTTTTGCTGTCCCTTTTGCGGGACAGATTGGTACAACAACTGGTGAGATGGGTGAGTGGCTGAAACCAGCAGTTTGCTAAACTGCCGAACTCGATTAGGGTTCCGGGGGTTCGAATCCCCCTCTCACCGCTGAGG
>CAVDEO010000002.1:47037-49881 GCA_963607915.1 bacterium | reverse complement strand
TTCCGGATATATGTCCGTTTTTAAAAATCCCCGGTGTCGGAGGAAATCTCCTCTTCGACCGGCCTTCCCTGTTCAAGGTCAATCTTCCTCTCCTCCTCGGCCGTCTTCTTCTTCGCCGTCTTGCTCATCGCGAGAATGATTCCGAACGCGAGGCTGAAACAGAGGAACGAACCGCTTCCGTGGCTTATCATCGGCAGAGTCTGCCCCGTGAGCGGTCCCATGTCGAGGTTGATCATTATGTGCATGAAGGCCTGCCCCGCAATCAGCAGCACCAGCCCGCCGACCGCTGTCTTGGCGAAATCGTCGTCACTGTTGCTCACGATGATGGTGCCCCGTGCAAGAAGACTCAGATAGAGCACGATGATGGCTATGCCTCCGAGCAGCCCCGTCTCTTCGAGAATGTAGCTGTACATGAAGTCTCCGTACATCAGAGGCACGACATATTTCTGAGTGCTCCCGCCTATTCCCTTGCCGAGCAGTCCGCCCTCGTGTATGGCAATCTTAGCCGAGTACGGCTGCTGCATCTTCTTCAAAGTTTTCTTGTATTTGTCGGACTTCTCGCCGTATTTCTCCTTCATGCTGAAGAGTTCGTCCGGGGTGGGGCTGTCCTTGCTGCGTTCAAGGCCGGTTCCGATTCTTTCGAAGACCGCGCCGTCAGTGGCCTTGTAGATTCCGTATGCTCCGCCGAGCAGCGCCAGTCCGACTAGAGCCGTGAGGACTATGTACTTGAAATCTATTCTTCCGACAACCATTGTCGCCCCCATCACAAGTCCGATGAATATCGCGCTGGAGTTTCCTCCCGGCAGAATCATGACGGCCGTGACCGCAATCGGAATCAGGATGTAGCACACCAGCTGCGCCAGACGGGTTCCCATAAATGCGAAGGGGGCTTTCTCGTGTTCCTTCCCCGTCCTTATGGAGGCGAGTTTCTTCGAGAATTTGAATGTGTCGTTGCGGTAGGCCTTGCAGGCCCAGGCGAGGTACATCACCATCGCGACCTTCACGACTTCAAACACATGAATCTGAATGCCGAACAATCTTATGGTTCTCCAGGCGTCGTTGAGGTGTTCCGCCTTGAAATTGTCCCCGAAATTGAATCTCTCCCGGAGCAGCAGCGCACCAAGCAGCAGGACCGAGACGAGGAAACCGCATTTGGAAAGCCTCTCGAACCATTTCATGCTCACGCAGAAATAGCAGAAGAATATGACGGCGAGTCCGGCTGCGCAGACAAGCAGCTGCTTGTTCAGCAGGCTGATGCGTGTCGTCTTGGTGCTCAGGGCGAGCAGCGATGTGGAACCGGAAATTGAAATCAGGGAAATCATTATGAGCAGCAGCACGACAATCCAGACGACCTTGTCGCCCTTCACCCTGTCGAAAAACCGCCAGCTCCCGCCGCCTTTCCCGTCAGCAGTCCCTCCGGTTTCCTGTGCCGTCATCGTGTTGTTTCTGTCTTCCGCCATTTCTCAAGTCTGTCGTACAGTCGTTAAAAATACTATAGTTTTCGGACCTCCGCTTTGAACTGCTCCCCTCGGTCCTCATAGTTCCTGAACAGGTCGAAACTTGCGCAGCAGGGCGAGAGCAGCACCACATCCCCGTTTCTGGCAAGCCGGCTTGCAGTCTGCACGGCATCGTGCGCCGAGGTGACGTCGTAAATCTCCGGAACGACCCCCTCGAACGACGAGTGGAACTTGGCATTGTCCAAGCCCATGCAGATCATCGCCTTCACCTTCTCGCGGGCGAGCGGCACGAGGCTCGAATAGTCGTTCCCCTTGTCCGTCCCGCCGACAATCCACACCACCGGGGCTGTCTGGCATTCGAGCGCATACCACGCCGAATCCACATTCGTCGCCTTCGAGTCGTTGATGTAGAGTACTCCGCCGACGCTCAGCACTTTCTCCAGACGGTGCTCCACCGGCTTGAACGAGGACAGCGCCTCGCGTATGGTCTCGTTGTCTATGTCCATCACCTTGGCCGCAATCGCCGCCGCCATGGAGTTGTACACATTGTGCTTCCCTCCGAGGGCGAGTTCGCGTATGTACATGTCGCACTCGCTGTCTTCGTAGCGTATGACGATTCTGTCGTCCTTGACGAACGCGCCCTGCGGAACCTCTGTCTTCTGCGTGAACGGCAGCTGCTTCGCCTTCACCACAATCTTGTTGAGGTGGTTCACGGTGATTTCGTCGTCCGAGCAGAAGATGAAGCAGTCTTCCGGATTCATATTGCGGGTGATGCGGAACTTCGCCTTCACATAGTTCTCCATCTTGTGGTCGTAGCGGTCGAGATGGTCCGGGGTTATGTTCGTGATTATCGCGATGTCCGCCTTGAAGTCATACATGTTGTCGAGCTGGAAGCTGCTGAGTTCCAGGACATAGATGTCGAAATTCCCGGTCGCCACCTGATAGGCGTAGCTCTGGCCGATGTTCCCGCCGAGTCCGACATTCAGCCCCGCCTGCTTCAGGAGATAGTAGATCAGCGAGGTCGTGGTGGTCTTGCCGTTGCTTCCGGTGACGCAGATTTTGCGTGCCTTGTCATAGCGTCCGGCGAACTCGATTTCCGAAATTATATGCGTACCCTGCGCGATGAGCTTCTGAACCATAGGGGCCGTGTTCGGAATCCCCGGGCTCTTGATGACTTCGTCCGCGCAGAGAATCTTCTCCTCCGTATGCTGGCCGCTTTCGAACGGGATGTCCCATTTCTTCAGGATTCCGACATATTTTTCGTCAATATTCCCTTTGTCCGAAAGGAAAACGTCGAATCCCTTCACTTTCGCGAGCACTGCGGCACCGACTCCGCTCTCTCCTCCTCCCAAAACGACAATTTTTGACATATCGTATTCTGTTTTTT
>CAVDEO010000002.1:44156-46853 GCA_963607915.1 bacterium | reverse complement strand
CCCACAATCCAGAACCTCATCGTAATCTTCGCCTCCGGCTGGGCTGTCTTCGGCGACTGAATCAGCGCCGGAACGCCCTCCTTCTGGAAATGGTGGTGGAGAGGAGTCATCTTGAATATGCGCCGCCCCTCCCCGTAGCGTTTTTTCGTATATTTGAAATAGCCCCTCTGCATCAGCACCGAAAGGCTCTCGACGAAAAAGATTCCGCAGAGCACCGGGAGCAGGAGTTCCTTGCGGATGAGCACCGCGCAGACCCCTATGATTCCCCCGATCATCAGGCTTCCCGTGTCGCCCATGAACACCTGGGCCGGGTAGGAATTGTACCAGAGGAAAGCGATGAGCGCACCGACGAACGCCGACATGAACACCGCAATCTCCCCGCTTTCAGGGATATACATTATGTTGAGGTAGGCGGCGTTGTTTATGTTTCCCCCGAGATACGCCATGATTCCGAGCACCACGCCCACAATCGCCGATGAGCCTCCCGCGAGACCGTCAATCCCGTCGGAGAGATTCGTCCCGTTGGAGCAGGCCACCACCACGAGGGTTATCATAATCACATATATGCCCCATTTCGTGTACCATTCCCACTTCCCGGTGAACGGGGTGAGCCAGGCGTAGTCGAACTCGTTGTTCTTGACGAACGGAATCGTCGTTGTCGTCCCGAGCGCGCTTCCCTCCATCCACACGGCGAGCGCGACCCCCAGGCCGAGAAGAGTCTGGAAAATCAGCTTCTTCTTCTCGCTCAGCCCGTCCTTGTTGTGCTTGTGAATCTTGAGGTAATCGTCGCAGAACCCGATTCCGGCGCACCAGAGGGCGCTCGCTCCGAGGATGAGGATGAAAGTGTTGCTGAGGTCGCACCAGAGCAGCACCCCGGAGAACAGGGCGATGACTATTATGATTCCTCCCATGGTCGGAGTACCCTTTTTCGACATCTGCCCCTCAAGGCCGAGGTCGCGGATGAGTTCTCCTATCTGTTTTTTCTGAAGCAGCCCGATGATGTGCCTGCCGGCGATGATTCCCACGAGCAGTGAGGTGAAACAGGCCATCAGGGCGCGGAACGAGATGTAGTTCATCAGTCCCTGTCCCGGTATGTTTATGTCCCTGAGCGCTTCGAATATATGGTAAATCATAATTTCCTATGCTTTCTGTTTGTCCTGATTCCCGTCCATGCCTGAATTTCAGTTTCTCTGGATTTCTGTCTATGCCTGAATTTCAGTTTCTCTGAATTTCTGTCTATGCCTCCATCCCGGCGAAAACTTCCCCGACAATCTCCTTTTCGTCAAAATGTCTCTTTTCCGTGCCTATAATCTGGTAGGTCTCGTGTCCCTTGCCGGCGAGCAGAATCACGTCTCCCTGTTCCGCTGTCATGATTGCCGTGCGGATGGCCTGTTCGCGGTCCTCGATGAACAGCGACTTGGCCCGCCCCGCAGTGTCGAAGCCCGTCCTGATTTCAGCGATGATGTCGGAGGTCTTCTCCGTGCGGCTGTTGTCCGAGGTGACATAAATCCTGTCGGCGTATTTCTGGGCCACGGCCGCCATCTCCGGGCGTTTGGTCCTGTCCCTGTCCCCGCCGCAGCCGAAGAGGCAGACGAGCCTTCCGCCGCAACTTATGTCCCTGAGGGTCTTGAGCACGTTCTCAAGCGCGTCGGGAGTGTGTGCGTAGTCGATGATGACGGTGATGTCCTTCGGACCGTGGAGGGTTTCAAGCCTTCCCGGAGCCGATTCCAGACGGCTGAGAGCCACGAGAGCCTCCTCCGGTTTCGCTCCGAGGACGACCGCCGTGGCATAGACCGCAAGGAGGTTGTAGGCGTTGTGCTCCCCGATGAGCGGAGTCCAGCACTCGGTCCCGTCAATCTTGAGCAGCATCCCGTCGAAACTCTCCTCGAGAATCCGGCAGCTGTGGTCGGCGAGGGAGCGGCAGGAATAGCGGACAATCTTCGCCCGGCAGTTCTGCACCATCACTTCGGCGTTCCTGTCGTCTATGTTTATGATTGCGGCCGACTCCTTCGGAAGCCCGTCGAAGAAAAGCTTCTTGCAGCGGAGATACTCGGCGAAGGTCTTGTGGTAGTCGAGATGGTCGTGCGTGAGGTTGGAGAAGATTCCGGCGCTGAAATGAAGTCCGGCGACCCTTTCCTGTTCAAGGCCTATGGAACTGACCTCCATGAAGCAGAACTCGCAGCCGCAGCGGCACATCTCGTCGAGGAGCGAATTTATGGTAATCGGGTCGGAGGTGGTGTTCGCGGTCTCGCTGCGCCTTCCGGCGACATAGTTGGCTATGGTCGAAAGCAGCCCGCAGCTGTAGCCGAGTCCTGTGAACAACCTGTAGAGCAGCGTCACGGTCGTGGTCTTGCCGTTGGTTCCGGTGATTCCCACAAGACGGAGACGGCGCGACGGGTTGTCGAACCACGCCGATGCGATGAAACCGAGGGCGTGTCTCGCGGATCTGACCTGTACGAGGACGATGTCCCCGGCAGCCTGCCCGGCGGCGGATTCCCCTGCTGTCGTCCCGCAGACGAAGCCGGCCTCTTCAAGCGATTTCTCCGCCGCGTCCCTGTCGTCGAAAACTATGACTTTCGCTCCGGCTGCGGCCGCCTTCCCGATGAAGTCGTGTCCGTCGCAGGCCGCACCGCGCACGGCGATGAACACGCAGCCCGGAACGGCCTTGCGCGAGTCGGCGCAGATTCCCGTCACCTC
>CAVDEO010000002.1:38423-44090 GCA_963607915.1 bacterium | reverse complement strand
CTCTTCCCGGCCGGACCTCGCGGAAACCTCCCCGCCGGAAACGGCGGAGCCGCATGGCGCATCATCGTGCGCCCCTGTTCCGCAGACCGCTGCGGCGAAGCCGATTTCCACGACTCCGCACTCGTCTGTCAATATGTCCCTTAACTTTTTCATATCTCATTCCGTCAGTTCAGCACGATGGTGACCGTCTCTCCTTTCTTCAGCCTCTTTCCCGCCTCAGGGGTCTGGCCCGTCACGTGCCCCGTTCCGCTGAACCTGCATCGGTAGCCGCTGTTCTCAATCATATAAAGCGCCTCGTTCAGTCCCATCCCGACGACATCCGGAGCCATCTCCGGAGTCTGCCTGTCCGCCACAATCACTTTCTTCGGAGCCTCCGGCATCGGTGCGCCCGCGCTCACGGTCTGTCTCCACCTCGGATCCATCGCGTAAATCTCGTTTATCACCTCGTTCAGCGCCTTTGCAGGTTTCGCACCTCCGTAGTACGCCGTTCTTGTCATTCCTGAATATACGACGACAATCGCCGAATAGACCGGATCTTCGGCCGGGAAGAATCCGGCGAACGAGCCTTGATAGCGCCGGAGTCCGTCCTTGCTTTCAAATGGGTTTCCTTTCTTCCTGTCATCTTTATCCAGAATCATCCACGCGGTTCCCGTCTTTCCCGCCACGCTGCATTTTGCCTTCTTCAGCGCGGACCCTGTCCCGTTTGTCACCACGCTCCTCAGCGCCCTTTTCAGCGTATCCGCCGTGGCCTTGCTGCATATCGACTTATTCATGGACACCGGTTCCGCCTTGCGGAGCACTCTCCCGTCGCTGCCCGTCACTGCGTCCACGATGTAGGGCTTCATGAGGTTTCCGCCGTTCGCGATGGCGTTGTAGAAGGCCAGCGTGTGCAGCGGAGTGACCTGAACGGAATAGCCGTAGGCGATTGACCCGAGGTCGGAGTAGGTCCAGCTCCTGCTGTCCGGGTCGGGGAGCACCGTCTTCGCCATCCCCTTTATGTCAAACTGCCAGTCTGTGCCGAAGCCGTAGTCATAGTAGCGGCTCATGAACTCCTTCGGGCAGGACTTGTAATTGTCGAGAGCGAGGGATATGAAGACATTGTTGGACGAAACCTCAAGCCCTTCAAGAACCGAAATCGTGCTTCTCCCCGTATTTTTCCTGTATTGTGTGAGGTAAGGGTCTTTCTTGTTGAACGGCTCCGGCAGCCCGTTCTGGAGTCTGTCGATGCTGAGCCTCGTTCCGAGCGTCACCTTCCTGTCTTCAAGTTCGGTCATGAGTCCGACGGTCTTGAACACGGAACCCGGGATTGTCGCCTGGGTGAGCGCGATGTTCAGAGTCTCGTCAAACTTGCCGTTCCTGCCCTTGTGGAGATTGACCATCGCCTTTATGGCCCCGGTCTTCACTTCCATGACAATCATGCAGGCGTCGGTTATGTTGCCGTCGTCCTCTATGTGCTTGCGGATTGCCCTGTCCGCGATGTCCTGAATGTTGATGTCCAGAGTCAGTCTCACGTCATTCCCGTTCTTGACCGGAGTCGAGCTGCTGTCCGCATCGAGCACCCAGTCCATCTCGTCCACAATCTTCATCCATTCCCGGCCCGGAGTCCCGTGGAGTTCGTAATTGAAACTTCCTTCGATTCCTTTCGCCGTTATCCCTTCGTCATTGCTCCGTACATAGCCTATGGTTCTCCGTGCAAGAGCCCCGTATGGATATTCGCGTCCGTATTTCGGAGTGACAATCACACCGCCCCGGTATCGTCCCACATTCGCAAGCGGCAGTTTCTTCAATTTCTGGAGCGTGGAGTAATCGATGTCTTCGGCGAGCGTGAGGGTCTTGTTGAGGGGTTTCCCTCCGGTGTAGTCGCGCCGTCTGAAAATCTCCCTGTCGAACCAGGCCGCATCTCTTCCGTCCTGCAGCACGTCAGGCAGGCCCTTGGCCAGCGCGTGCGCATTCTGCCTCCATTCCCGTTCCGCCACTTCACCTTCCGTCATCCCCTTGTGCTTCTTGGACGCTTTGGTGAGTGTCTTGTAATGTTCCTTATGCAGGGCGCAGTCGAGTTCCACCGTGTAGGTCGGTATCGTTATCGCGAGGAGTTTTCCGTTGCAGTCAAGAATGTTCCCCCTCTGCGGCTTTATGATTTTTTCGACGGACTTGCTCTTGAAATCGTCCATGGCCAGACACCTCGGATCCGGCTTCCATATCGTTTCGAAATAAATCGTACGTCCTATGGACAGGAATGCGATGACCGCGAAAAAGACGGTCGCGACGAGCATCAGAATGTCCGTCGAACTGTATTTTCCCTTTTTGCGTTTCGTTTCCATAATCCGGATGTCCTTGTCCTTACTCTTGTCCTTACTCCTGTCCTTACTCCTGTCCTTACTCCTGTCCTTATCCTTATCCTTATCCTTATCCTTATCCTTATCCTTGCCCTAAACCTTGTCCTTGCCGCAGCGGGCGAATCACTTCAATTCCGTCACCGGTTCCATGAGCGGCTTCAGTGCCGACCCGCTGTTCCCGAGCATATCCTCCACTGTGCTTTGGCGGTGGAGAGACACCATCTCCATATATTTTTCTGAGTACAATATCTTCATCCCGTCAAGTTCCTGTCTCGTGGTCTCCCTCTCAATCGCCGTCCTGTCGGCGTAGTAGCTGAGCAGGATGCTGAGCAGGCAGACCCCGAAAGCGAAGATGATGTGCGGCAGACACTTGTGCACCCCCAGCTTCGTCAATATGTTCCCTCTGGCAATCGTGAGGAACACATTCATAAACCCTCCGGAAACCTTTTTCATACCCTATTCCTCCCTGCTTTTTACCGGGCGCTTCTCCGTGCCTTTCTCCATGTACTTTCCCCTGCACTTCTCCGTATCTTCCTCCCTGCTTTTTGCCGGGCACTTCTCCGCCACGCGCAGTTTCGCGCTGCGGGCGCGCGTGTTGGCCGCAATCTCCTCCTCCTGCGGGAGCACCGGCTTCCTGTTCACCGCCCTGAACGGCACGTCGGAGCGGCCGTAGATGTCCCTGCGCAGCTCCCCGTCGATGTTCCCCGCCTTGATGAAGTTCTTCACCATCCGGTCTTCAAGCGAGTGGTAGGTGATTACGACCAGTCTGCCACCCTCCTTGAGCGAGGCCGCCGCGCCGCAGAGGAACTTTTCCAGAGACCTCATCTCCTGATTCACCTCGATGCGCAGAGCCTGATAGACCCTCGCGAGTTCCTTGTGCTCCGCGAATTTCGGCAGGCAGGGGGCGATTGCCCCGTTCAGCTGCGAGGTGGTCTCAATCGCCGCCGTTTTCCGCGCCCGGACAATCAGGGAGGCCATCTTCCGGCTCTGCCCGACTTCTCCATAGACCCGGAGTATCCTTTCAATTTCCCCCTCCTCGCGCGCATTGACGATGTCGGCGGCGGTCACGGCAGCCCCGGTGTTCATCCTCATGTCCAGGGGCGCGTCGTAGCGAAAGGAAAAACCGCGCTCCGCTGTGTCGAACTGATGTGATGAAACCCCGAGATCTGCCATAATGCCGTCTATCCCGCCATCATAGCCCTCAAGGAGCAGAAAATTATGTATGAACCTGAAATTGTTTCTTATGAGTTTGAACCGGCTGTCCTCCGGCGCGTTGGCGAGAGCGTCCCCGTCACGGTCGAATGCGATGAGCCTCCCGTCCTCTGAAAGTGCCGACAATATGCCCCGCGAGTGCCCTCCGCCCCCGAAAGTGGCGTCGGCATAAACTCCTGACCTGTCGGTGACCAGCGCTTCGACGCATTCCCGAAGCATCACCGGGTTATGATATTCTGACATCCGCCCGGCCTCCTATCCCAAATCGGACAGTGCCCCGGCTATTGAAAGATACTCCTCGTCCGAAATCTCCGAGCCGGCGAATTTCTCCTTGGCCCAGATTTCAATCTTGTAGTCGTTGCCTGAGAACACAACTTCCTTTGTGACACCTATTTTTTCAAGAAGGACCTTGGGAATCGTAAAGCGTCCGACCTTGCCGTCCAGTTCCACCTGGGCGCAGTCGCGCATATACTTTCTCCAGAACGCAGCGTGCTCCTTCTTGAGGAAATTGACTTTTCCCATCAACTCCCCGGACTGACGCCCCCATTCCTGACCGGTGTACATCTCAAGACAATCCTCAAAGATGTTCTTTTTGATGACGAACCTCTGGCTCTCCTCGGGCGGCAGAAGCGCCTTGAAGCCGGCAGGGAACACGAGCCGTCCCTTGTCGTCCACTTTCGCTTCATATTGTCCGATGAAAGATGCCATTATTCTTTTTTCCTTTTTTCGCTACGTTCCGCAAAGATATGAAATGTTTTTCCATTTTGTTCCACTTTGTTCCAAAATATTCCACAAAAATTTCTACTTTTGCCGTGTCCGTGCGTGTAGGTCTTTCAGGGCGGTTTTTTACCGAAGTCCGGTAAGACGGTCTTATGTTTCAAGTTTCAGCGTGCGCGATTAGTAAGCGTTAAGGATTACTTATTATGAATTATATGAAAAGAACAGGCTATATACCGGCCTTTGCGGCCATCGTGTTTATGATTCTGTCCTGCGGACAGGGAAACGGATCATCGTCAGAGACGGGCGGAGCGGAGACGGAGAAAGTCTGGCCACTGGGTTTCGCGACTGACACATTGCAGGTCGACACTCTGAAAGTCCGCGGCGGACAGACGCTTTCCGGACTCTTCACCGGTCTCGGACTGTCGGACAGGGAGGCCTACGACCTTGTCCAGGCAGCTGACTCCGTGTTCCCGGCACGCTCTCTGCGCAGCGGCAGGGACTGTTTCGCCTTCACCGCCGACACCCTCGGACTGCGCTACCTCGTCTATCAGAAAGACAGGGTCAATTCAGTGGTGTTCAAATGCTTCCCGCCTTATGGGGCGTGGAATGTCGCGAAAGAGATTGTGAGGGAGAAGAAATATGCCGACGTCACGATAAACTCCTCCCTGTGGGTCGACATGAAGGATGCCGGGGCTTCGCCCGACCTGATTCTCGCCCTTTCGGACGTGTATGCCTGGACGGTGGATTTCTTCGGTCTTCAGAAAGGGGACAGGTTCAGGGTCGTCTATGACGAGCGGAGCGTGGAAGGGGAGACGCTGGACGTGGACACCATCCGCGTGGCCCAGTTCATCAGCGGAACGGACACCCTCGCCTGCTATATGTTCAACCAGGGCGACGGAGGCAACATCTACTGGAACGAAAAAGGGGAGAGCATGCGCAAGGCGTTCCTCAAGGCTCCGCTGCATTTCACGAGAGTCAGCTCCGGCTTCTCATACGCCCGCAAGCACCCCGTCACGCGCCGCGTCCAGCCGCACACCGGAGTCGATTACGCCGCCCCGAAGGGCACTCCCGTGATGTCAATCGGCGATGGCACAGTGCTTTCCGTGAAATATGAGGGAGCGGGAGGCAACACCGTCCGCATCCGTCATAACAGCGTCTACACCACCGCCTATCTCCACCTGAGCGGCTACGCCAAGGGCATCCGCTCCGGTGCCCGTGTCCGTCAGGGTCAGGTCATCGGCTATGTCGGCTCCACCGGCCGTTCCACCGGCCCGCACCTCGACTTCCGCGTCTGGAAAAACGGCTCGCCGATAAACCCGCTCAAGATGCAGTCTCCGCCGGCCGAACCCCTCCGCAGGGAGTTCCTCCCGCAGTTCGACTCCGTCAAAGTGGCGCTTCA
>CAVDEO010000002.1:23565-38338 GCA_963607915.1 bacterium | reverse complement strand
CCCGTCACTGAAGAATCCCGTCACTGAAGAATAAAGACCGACTCGTCACCGCAGATGTTGCGGATTTTGAGCCGCAGGGGCTTCTCCGAGCTGCAGATGCTCCCGTCCCAGAACTTGCCGGTTTTCTTCCCGTTGAGAATCACATAGCCGAGCCTGTCGATTTTAAGCTCTTCACTGCTGTGCCAGATGTCATCCTTTCCGGCGCAGACGCAGTCGAGGCTCAGCATTTCGATGGACTCAAGCCCCTCATCGCTCAGTTCAAGAGGGGTGAACCCGTCAGTCCCGCCCTTTGACAGCCGGATCAGCTGCTGCTGTCTCGCCTTTTCGTTGATTTCGTCAATTTTCCGGCAGATGCGGTCGCTGTGGAATGATTCCACCGTGACTTTCCATACATTGAGCAGTCCGTCCGTGTCCCGGGTCAGTTTCCATTGCGCGAAATCGTCCGCTACAACCTCGTCGAGAACAGGTTTTATGTCCCGCAGTTCAACCTCGATGAGCGTGTCGTTGGATTCCCGGATGAACTTGTTTATTTCCTCAATGTCGTCGATGTCGATGTAGAACAGTATGACTTTTTTCGTGTCGTCCGGCAGGTCTGGAAGTTCCTCCCTGACGATTGCCGCGACATCCGGAAGTGAAAGCACTCTCGAAGAACTGTCGAGGAGATTCGGGAGATACACCGGAATGTGCCCGATTCGGGGGTCGGTGATGCTTCCCGCCCAGACGGATGACAGGCTGTTGTCTTTTCCGAGTCCGGGAATCAGCGTCATCAGCTTCGCCATCGTCTGCGCCGGATTGCGGTAGAGTGACACTCCGTCCCTGACTTCGCGCATTTCGAATTCCGCCCCGGCATTTTTGAGACGGTCGCGTGCCGTCTGGATGCTGTTTATGTTGATGTCGCAGTGGATGAATCTGCGACCGAGCCTGTTCGCGACGGCCGCCGTCACTCCGCTCCCTCCGAAGAAGTCCGCCACAAGCATCCCCTCGTCGCTGCTCGCCTTGATTATCCTTTCCAGCAGCGCCTCAGGCTTCTGCGTCGCATAATCGACTCTCTCATCGGCCTGAGAGTTTACGGCAAAAATGTCGGTCCATAATGATTGACACGGCATTCCCTTCAACTCGTCAAGATAGACTTTCGACCGGATGCCGCCATTTTTCGTAATATGAAGCCGACCCTCTTCATCCAATTGTCTCATTGTTGATTCAGGGCATCGCCAAAGTGATGTGAATCCTTTATATGTGTAAGAGTATCCTCCTCCGCTCAGGCCTTTGGCGGTGAGATTTCCGCTGTCCCATTTTCTCCCGTCAGGGTCCGTGTTCTTGAACCGCTTCAGATAGTTTTCATCATATTCTTGAAATACCGGATTGAATGTAGGATTCATTCCTTTCGTGTAAAAGAATATCGTGTCGAAATTGTTTCCGTAAAAAGATGAATCGCTGTGCGCCGTCGATCTTTTCCAAATAATCTCATTCCGGAAATTCTCCTCGCCGAAAATCTCGTCCATCAGGATTTTGACATAATGCCCTATGTGCCAGTCCAGGTGCACATAGATGCTGGCATTGTCGCTCATGACGGACTTGATGGCGCAGAGGTTCTCGTACATCCAGTTCAGGTAGTTTTCCTTGTCCCAGATGTCTCCATACATCGTCTCTTCGAAGGTCTTCAGCTCGCTGTTGTCAAGTTCGCTTTCCGCTTCTTTGATTGCTTCGGCTACCTTCGGGTTCTTCCTTATATAGATTTTCTTCGCGTAGTCCGCCCCCGATGCGAACGGCGGGTCTATATAGACAAGGTCCACAGCCTTCCCCTGACTCTTCAGCCACGCGCAGGCCGAAAGGCATTCGCCCCGGATGATGAGGTTCCCGTCCGGATTTGTCCCGACCGTCTCCGTGACTTTCGTCTCATAGAGCGGCATACCCCGTCTGATACGTGTGAAGACATCGTTCGCTCCGCGATATTTCAACGCCCGGCGCGTCCTTGCAAAATTGTCGAGAATCGCCTGTCCTTCAATGGGTTCGGGGAAATAAGGTATATATTCTACAGCCATAGTCCTGTTTATTTCTGATTTTCAAAGAATTCCGTGATTGTCCTGTTCAACTCCCTCTCCCTTGCGGCCGGAGGCATCGTGTCTTCGATGTAGAGGAAACGGAATTTGTCATATCCGAACATCCTGTTGTTCTGAGGGATGAAAACCTCGTCCATAAACTTTCTGCGTTCGCTGAATTTCGCGGCGAAACCTTCTCCTTTCGTCTCTACGATTGCGATGCGGTCAATCCGTCCGTCGGCATCCCTGTTGAACATTATGAAATCCGGGACATATCTCCCGAGATATTCCCATCTTCTGCCGCCCCTTTTCGCATAGCAGCCTATCGAGAATCCTGTCAGGCTGTCGTCTCCGTTGAAATAGACCTCTATCTTCTTGTCCCTGAGCAGCGGAATCATATCCTCGCTGAATACGGAGCGTTCGAGACGGCTGTCGAAGCGGTAGGGGAGGTAGTGGTAGGTCCGGCGGCGTTCCGGATGGCGGTCGTTCGTGTCGGTGAAGCTAAGTCCGCGCTTACGGAGCAGTTCCATCGCGGCCTTTTCTTCGGCGGACATTTCCGGAGCCTCGGGCTTGGCGTCGTCTTCGATGATTTCCGTAACAGTCCGGGCGTCAGGGAAATACAGTTCCGTTTCCGAGGTCCGGACGGAGTCGGTCAGCCGCTCTATCCGCAGCAGGCTCGCCTTTTCCGGAATTATCTCCTCGTTTATCACCAGCTTGCGTGACGGGGTGAATGCCCGGCGTATCCGCGAGCGGATTTCATCGTGGTCGAACTGCGGAAGAAGCACCTGGCAGCCGCTCAGCTTCGAGTCTGCTGTAATCCGGTCATAGATTGCCTTCAGCCTGCTCCGCCGTCCATAGAGCTGTTCCATCCCGAGAAGGCAGAAACTCTCCTTGTGGAGTCTGAACATCCAGTCATTGAAAGTGCTGAGTTCCGCACTTGTCTCCCCGTTCTTATATGTCCCGAGCTTCCGTCCCCTGATGTCCTGGCTGTGGATGAGGTTCTCGTCCTTCAAGACAATGATTCTGTCGGGGGAGAGGTTCGCGTCAATGTCGAAGTCCTCTTCTACCGGGACTCCGCTGTAGCTGATTTTCAACTGATAGAACTCGACCGGCGGGACATTCAGCGTCTCCATTCTGGAAAATCTCCGGACTGTCCGTATGTTGTCGGCGGCGGCTTTCCGGAACTCCTCAAGGGAAATGTTCTGCTGCTGTTTGAGCTGTCTGTTGAGTATGTCGGCGTTGAACTTGTTCAGCCAGATGATGGCGGTTTCGTCATCGCCCCGGCTGACCTCCCTGAGGCAGCGGCAGCTGGTCTGGAGCACCATAATTGTCGGACATACGCCTTTCTGCGGCAGTATCACTCCGGTGAGACTCCGGCAGTCCCAGCCTTCCTTCCCGATCTGTACCAGCAGGATTATCCGTATTTTCGACGACGGGCTGTCAAGCAGAGTGAATGCCGTTTCCGCTCCCTCGGGGGCGGCATATTCCCTGTTCCCCCCGTGATATTTCAGAATGCTTTCCCCGGGGTTCAGCCCTTCGGATGAAAGGATTTGGGAGACAAGGGGATGGACGGTTTCTTCGAGATTGTCGATTTTTCCGCAATATATCGCGAGTTTCGCACAGGTCCCGTCGGCATAGACCGTGTCTCCATATTTCGTCAGGAACTCCCGGACCCCGCTTCGAATGATTTCCTCCTGCGTATTGTCCGTGTAATTGATTGTCGGACGTTTCAGAAAGTTGCCGACACCCTCGACAAGCGGATAGTGATAGACGACATTCGACAAGTCGGTGTTTTTCATCGACAGCCCGTCGGCAAGTTCGACATTTTCAGCCTTTTCAAGATACGGTGTCCCGGAAAAACCGAGAATCGAGTGGAAACGGTTGGATTTCCCCCATCCCGTGACGACCTGTCTCAGTTTTATCTCGCTGTCCGTCGCGTGATGTACCTCGTCGATGATTACTGAGAGGTTGGGAATCCTGCCTATTATCGCCCGCAGCTCATTCGCCTGATTGAACTCCGCCAGTTCGCCGGCATTGAACACCGTAGGGTCGGTGTCGCCGTCTATCCTGTCGAGTATGACTTTCTCCGCATTCGTCACGGCAATAAGCCCCATAAGATCTTCAAACGGCTGGTGCGAGCTTATCTTCCGGGCGTTCGGATTCCTGGTCATATTGCTTTTCTGCCCGCTCTTCGCCTCGTCGAGAACTTCGAAGCAAATCATTTTCCTGAGCTGGCCGGCTGCCGGTTCGGGTATGACCCAGGTCGGGTCAAATTCCGCTATGTGCTTGAGGCTCGGGATGATTGAGGACTTCAGCCCGGAAGGGGCGAGTATTATGAAATTGTGCGCGAAGGTCGGGTCTTCCGGTTTCAGGACGGCGTAATGGAGGTTGATGTAGATGAATGCCGCCATAAGGAAAGTCTTCCCGGCCCCCATCGGAAGGCTGAAAAGGTAGTCGGTGTAGCTGACATTGTAGAAAATCTTGCGGAATGCCGCTTCGCAGTCTATGCTTTCAGGCGAGAGGCGCAGCTGTCTTTCGAGTTCAGGGGCAATCTGCTTTCCGTTCCTGTCTTTCAGGACAGAGTATTCGTAAAGCGCCTGCGCGGCGGGATGTGCGAGCATATACTCCCTCGTGCGCTGTCTCAATTCCGTTTCCTGCAGGTCGAGGGTGTTGAAAAATCCTGACGAAAACAGTTCCCACAGCGGCCTGTTTCCGCATTTCAGCAGGAGGAAGAGATAGGTCTTGACCGCCTCAATCTGAGCGTCGCGCAGCTTCCCCCGTTCCAGCATATGGCGGACAAGTTCCCGGGCAGGACAATCTCCGCCGGAGAACCATTCGTTCCGTTTGTTCTCAATCAGTTTGTAGTACATAAGACTCGTCTCTACTGTCGCTTTCTTCGACCCGGAGGGAGCGACGCTCACAAAGGTAATGAAATTTCCTCGGGGAGCAATCGATTATCTGCGGAGCCAGCGGATGCTGTCCGGTCCTTCATTGAAGAGGAGGTCCATGATGGAGAGGCCGGGGATGAAGCCGGATTTCGGGGAGAAGACCTGCCAGTAGGGGCGCTCAAGTCCGAGTTCCCGCAGAATGGTGTTGGGGCGTTTGGGGTGGATGGCCTCTCGCAGGTCGGTGACCTCGACTCCGCCGGGCGTGACTGTCGTGCTCCTGAAGTTCCGCCCGCCTGCGGCCGCGCCGTCTGCTTCGCCATCCTGTGAGGCTGTCCACCCGGTCGTGAACCGGATTTCCGCAGGGATGCCGGTCTTGCGGAGCAGAAATCTGAGGATTTCAGTGTTGAAGTCGAGCATCAGAGACGGTCGTGTTTCGAGAATGCCGAAAAGCTCGTCCTGATAGTATTCGAAAAACGGAGAAGTGCGGTAGGCCGAGACAATCGCACGCTCGTGGCGCGTCAGCCAGTCGGTCTTCCAGTCGATGCGCATCCGGGATATGGGCTTGCCGAAATCCTCATGGCAGACCGGGTAGTTCAGCGTCTGCGCCCCGTCGGCGGCATAGAAACGGCAGCGGTTCCGCCACGACTGCTTCGCGTAGTGTTCGCAGGCTTCAATTAAAACGGAGGCAGGTTCAATCCCGGCACTCCCGGAATCGAACCTGCATTCATTCGCTATCGCCGCCACATACTCAATCGGCGGGAAATAAGCCGTAGTAAGCAAAACCATAAAAAGCCGTGTCAAGCATAATCAAAGAAACTCTTGTCCTCAATCCATTTCGCCGGTCTTGGTATTATTGCTCGGACCCTTGATGATTCCGCGGGAAGAATGTCGGATGAAATCCAGAATCGTGTTCTTCTCCTCGCTGTCCGGGAATCCGATTTCAATCTTGTCGAGCGCGTCGCTGACATTGATTCCGGAATTGTAAATCACGTCGTACATGTCCTTGATGTTGCGGATCTGCTCGGAAGTGAATCCTCTGCGGCGGAGTCCCACGAGGTTCACGCCGGCATAGGTGAGCGGGTCGCGTCCGCAGAGCACGTAAGGCGGGATGTCCTTGTTGATTTTGGATCCGCCGCCGACCATGGCGTGCTTGCCGATTTTGGAGAACTGGTGTGCGACCGTGCTTCCTCCGAGGATTGCCCAGTCATCAACGTCAGTCTCTCCGGCAATGCCCACATAACTTACGAGTATGCAGTGGTTTCCGACCGTGCAGTCATGCGCTACATGAGTGTAGGACATGAGCAGGGTGTTGCTGCCCACTCTGGTCACTCCCTTGCCGCTGGCTTTCGTGCCCCTGTTGATGGTCGCGCACTCGCGGACGGTCACATTGTCGCCGAGTTCCACATAGGTGACTTCGCCGTCAAACTTCAGATCCTGCGGGATGGCGCCCACGACTGCTCCTGGGAACACGCTGCAGTTTTTGCCCATCTTCACATAGTTGAAAACCGTGGCGTGGGGAAGGATTTTGCAGCCGTCGCCTATCTCCACAAATTCATCGATGTAGGCGTAAGGCCCGATTTCGACATTCTCGCCGATTTTGGCGTTCGGATGAACGCAGGCGAGCGGATGGATGGTTGTACTCATATTCTTAAGGATTACTTGTCTCAGTCTGCTGTGCGGCAGCCTGCTGTCCGTTCTACTTGACGGTCGCCCTGATCATCTTGGCCACCGTCGTGTTGATGGTGTGCCCGGACTTGTATGCCGTGACCTTCGCCTGAAGGAAGCCTCCGGAAAGGCGCAGGTCTCCTATGAGGTCAAGCAGCTTGTGGCGGGCGCATTCGTTGTCGAAATGCAGAGACTCGTTGAGGTAGCCGTTCTTGACTTTGAGTTCCGGCTTGCCGATGTGGCTGCACACGTTCTTGAGCTGTTCCACGGTAATCGGGTTCTCCACAATCACCAGCGCGTTGTCCACGTCGCCGCCCTTGATGAGGTTGTTGGCGAGCAGATACTCCACCTCGTGGAAGAAACAGAATGTGCGGCAGGCGCTCACCTCGCGGATGTAGTCCGTGCCGGCGTCGAAACGTGCGCTCTGTATTCCGAGAACCTTGGAGTTGAAGTCAATTGTTATGTCGTAGCTGAATGTTTCGGCCGGTTCGATGGTGAGGTATGCCCCCGTTTCCGGGTTCCTGTACTCGATTTTCCCTTTCAGGGTCACATAGCGCCTCGGTTCGTCCTGTTCCTCAAGCCCGTCCGGTCCGATGGCGTCCACATAAGGCTTCGCGCTCCCGTCGAGAATCGGAACTTCCGCATTGTCGATTTCAATCAGCGCGTTGTCCACCCCGAGTCCCGTGAGTGCGGAAAGGAGGTGCTCGATTGTCCCGACGGTCGCGTTTCCGGACGAAATCGTGGTGCTGCGTGCGGTTGACGACACGTTCTCCGCGAGAGCCTCGACCGCCGCGTCCGGTCCTATGTCAGTCCTTATGAAACGGATTCCGGTGTCCGCCGGAGCCGGTTTCAGAGTCATCTTGACCGGCATTCCGCTGTGAAGTCCCTTCCCCTCGAATGTATATTCTCTCTTTAATGTATTCTGTTTTCTCATTATCACCTTGGTTTCGTGGCTTTCAGCCGTGCAATTACCTTGATTCTATGGTTTTCGCCGTACAATCCGCAGACCCGTCCCGTTGAATGAATCTGTTCTTGACAATTTTGGGGCGCAAAGGTAAGTAAAATTTTTGTAAACCCGTCAGTTTCTTATTTTTCTCCTCTCCCGTTCTTCCTGAAAATCGCATAACCCCTCAGGAACTCCCTGTGAGGGATGCCCGGGGTGCCGAAAAGCACCTCGCCTTCCTTCTTGAGATTGCCTATGAGACCCGTCTGCGCCCCGAGCGTAGTGTGGGCCGGAACCTTCAGCCCGTTGGCGATGCCGGCCTGACCCGCGAAGATGCAGTGCTCGCCGACCTTCGTCGAACCGGCGATTCCGACCATCGCGCTCATAACCGTGTTTTCGCCCACTTCCACATTGTGCGCAATCTGGCAGAGATTGTCAATCTTCACTCCTTTATGTATGATGGTGGAGCCCATCTGCGACTTGTCCACGCAGGTGTTCGCCCCGATTTCCACATTGTCCTCGATGATGACATTCCCCGTATGCTCGATTTTCCTGTATGTCCCGTCCTCAAGCGGCGCGAATCCGAAACCGTCGGCGCCGATGACCGCGTTCGCGTGGATAATCACGTTGTCGCCGATGACCATCCCCGGATAAATCTTCACCCCCGGGTAGAGTATGCAGTTCTTCCCGATTGTCGCGCCGTCTCCCACATAGACCTGTTCATAGATTTTCGTGCGGTCGCCGACCTTCGCTTTCTTTCCTATATATGCGAAATCGCCGACATAGACTTTCCTGCCTATCTTCGACGAAAATGCGACATGGCAGCGTGTGCCGCGATGACGGAAATATTTCTTTTTCTGCGCCGTGACATATTCGAGAAGCGCCGCGACAGCGGAATATGCGTCATCCACCCTCACGAGCGTCGCCCCCACCGCTTTCTTCGGGACGAAAGTCCTGTTCGCGATGATTACCGACGCCTTGCTCTCATAGACATATTCTTCATATTTGGGGTTTGCGTAGAATGACACCGCCCCCGGCTTTCCGTTTTCGATTCTTGCGAAGGCCGTCACTGCGGCATCCTTGTCGCCGTCGACATCTCCGTTGAGTATTTCCGCTATCTGTCCTGCCGTCAATTCCATAAGCAGCGCATGTTTTTGTCCGTTTTCCAAAAATATTTGCAAAGGTAATACATTTTCCCTACCTTTGCCGCCGTGAGAGAGAAAGGGGACGTTGAGTTCCCTTTTTTCATGCTCCGAACCCGGTAAATTCTGTTGAAATGAAAATTTCAGAAATCATAGATGCAGTGGATGCGACCGTCGTTGCACGGGGATGTTTCATTGTGGAAATAAATGTCTCGAAGGACAACGACGTGGAGATTGTCATCGAATCGGAGACGGCCTGCGTGGTCATGGACGACTGCGTGGAAATAAGCCGCCGCTTCGAGGAGAGTTTCGACAGGGAGAAGGAGGACTATTCGCTGACCGTGACCTCGGCGGGGCTTGACCAGCCGTTCAAGGTGCTCAGGCAGTATCGCAAGGCGGTCGGGACGCAGGTCGAGGCCGCGCTCAGGGGCGGACGGAAATTCGTCGCAGAACTTGTCGCCGCCGACGAAAATTCGGTGACATTGAGATACAGTCTGCGCGAGTCCGTCGACGGGAAGAAGAAAAAGGAACTCGTGGAGCATTGCGACACCTTCGGATATGACGAAATCAACTATGTGCGTCCGCATATCGATTTCAAATGATATGGACATATGTCCGGAGACATATTCGGAAAAACGGATATAATATTCGGAAAAACAGACGATATTCGTAAAAACATACATTCGAAAAAATATATATTCGAAAAAACATATATTCGAAAAAATAAAAAGATATATACGATATGGAAAAAATTGAACTGAAGGACGCTTTTGCGGAATTTAAGAATCAGAAGAACATCGACCGTCCGACGATGATGGGCGTGCTTGAGGACGTTTTCAGAACCCAGATTGCCAAGGTTTATGGCGACGCCGACAATTTCGACGTCATCATCAACATCGACAAGGGCGACTGCGAAATCTACTGGAACCGCGAAGTCGTCGAGACCGTGGAGGATCCGAACAAGCAGATTTCGCTTGAGGAGGTGAACGCGGACGGGGACGACTACGAAATCGGGGAGACTTTCGCGAAGAAGATCGAGATGAAGGACTTCGGCCGCAGGGGCATACTCAACATCAGACAGAATCTTCAGGGACGCATAATGGACCTTGAGAAGGCCAACCTCTACAATAAATATAAGGATATGGTCGGACAGCTCTTCAGCGGCGAGGTTCACCAGACATGGGCGAAGGAGGTCATTCTCCTCGACGACGAGGGCAACGAGCTGAAACTCCCGAAGATGGAGCAGATTCCGGGCGAGCACTTCAAGAAGGGCGACTCCGTGAAGGCGATAATCAAGTCCGTGGAGATGAGGAACACCACTCCGTTCATCACGCTTTCCCGCGTTTCGGACGATTTCCTTGCCAAACTTTTCGAGGCTGAAGTTCCTGAGATTTATGACGGTCTCATCACCATCAAGAAGGTGGTGCGCGTCCCGGGACAGAGGGCTAAAGTCGCCGTGGAGTCCTACGACGACAGGATTGACCCTATCGGAGCCTGCATCGGCGTGAAGGGTTCGCGCATCATCGGCATCGTCCGCGAACTCCGCAACGAGAACATCGATGTCATCCAGTGGACTTCGAACACCCAGCTGCTCATCTCCCGTGCGCTCGCTCCTGCGAAGATTTCATCCATAGTGAACGGCGAGGACGGGAAAATCAAGGTTTATATGCTTCCGGAAGAGGTCACCAAGGGCATCGGCCGCGGCGGTGTGAACATCCGTCTTGCCGGAATGCTCGTGGACAAGGAGATTGAGGTCTGGAGAGAGACTCCGAAGTCCGAAACCCAGGATGATGAGGAGGATTACGACATCCTGCTCGAAGAGTTCGACGACGAGATTGACCAGTGGGTCATTGACAAGCTCAAGTCAATCGGCTGCGACACGGCGAAGAGCGTGCTTGCAATCGACCCTGATGAACTCGCGAAGAGGGCTGACCTTGAGGACGAAACCGTGGCGGATGTCCGCCGCATTCTCAGCTCCGAATTCGAGTAGGGGAAAGTATGAAAATGGAAAGACTATAAGGGGATACATATGGCAGAAATCAGATTAAGTAAAATTGCAAGACAGTTCAACATCGGAGTCGGCACTCTCGTCGAATTCCTTAACGGCAAGGGGGCGAACATAGCTTCAAGTGACCCGAACGCCAAGATTTCGGATGAATTCATGCCTGCGGTCGAGGCCAAGTTCGGCGGCGACCTCGCGGCCAAGAAGGATTCTGAAAAGGTGGCCACGAAGCTCAAGGAGATGATTGACGTCTCGAAGAAGAAGCCTGCTGTCGAGGACGAGGAGGGTGACAGGGAGGTGATCATAAAGACCACTTCCATCGCCGAAGCTCCTGAGAAACCGGCTCCTGCGCCTGTCTCGGAGAAACCGGCGGTCGAGACCGCGGCCGCTGCCGGAACGCCGCAGCCTGTGCAGGCTCAGAAAGCGGATGTGGAGAAGCGCGGGGAGACCGCTGCGGAGGAGGCTTCCGTGAAAGTTGCCGAGACTGAAGCGTCTTCTGTGAAGGCTGCCGAGACTGAAGCGTCTTCCGTGAAGGCCGCCGGTGCTGAGGCGTCTTCCGTGAAGGCTGCCGGTGCTGAGGCTGCCGGAACTGTCGTCTCGGGGCCGGAGAAGACTGCCGGGCCGGTTGCCGGAACTCAGACCGGAGGCACGGGAATCGGGCTGAAGATTGTGGACAAGATTGACCTGGACGGAGCGGAAAAGAAGACCCCGGAGGCGGAGACGGTTGCGGCATCCCCGGCAGCCGAGGAGCAGAAACCGGCATCTGAAATTCAGAAACCGAAAGAACCTCGCGAGGCTGTGATTGCGGTCGAGAAACTGGCCGGCCCGAAGGTCATGGGCAAGGTCGATTTGAGCAAGTTCGAGACTCCGAAGAAGGGCAAGAGGGAGAGAATCAAGCCGGGACAGAGCCAGAAGGTGGATGTCACCAAGATTGACACCTCCGGAAACGGCGGAGGAAAGAACTCCGGCGGGAAGAACGGCCGTGACTTCGGCAAGGGCAGGAACGAGTCCGGCGGAGGAAAACGCAACCGGGGCAGGGACAGGTTCAAGCCGGTGATGACCGAAGCCGAGACCGAGGAGATGCAGAAGGAAATCCAGAAGCAGATAAAGGAAACCTACGCCCGCATGAACGAGGGCAAGGGCAAGAACAACTTCGGAGCAAAGCACAGAAAGGAAAAGAGGGAGGCTGCGGCCGACAGGCTCCAGGAGGAGATTCAGCAGCAGGAACTCGACAAGAAGGTTCTGAAGGTCACGGAGTTCGTGACGGTGAACGACCTTGCGACCCTCATGAACAACACTCCTGTCACCAAGGTCATAGCGGCCTGCATGAGTCTCGGACTCATGGTGTCAATCAACCAGCGGCTTGATGCCGAGACGCTCGTTCTCGTCGCCGAGGAGTTTGGCTATGAGGTCGAGTTCGTGACCGCGACCCTCACCGAGGAAATCAACTCCGAAGAGGAGACTGACAAGCCGGAAGACCTCGTCCCGAGACCTCCGGTAATCACCGTGATGGGTCATGTCGACCATGGCAAGACCTCCCTTCTGGACTACATCCGCAAGGCGAATGTGATTGCGGGAGAGGCCGGCGGAATCACCCAGCACATCGGAGCCTACAATGTGGAACTCCCGAACGGCCGGAGAATCACTTTCCTTGACACTCCGGGTCACGAGGCCTTCACGGCGATGCGTGCCCGCGGGGCGAAGATGACCGACCTTGCAATCATCATCATCGCCGCCGACGACGCGATAATGCCGCAGACGGTCGAGGCCATCAGCCACGCGCAGGCGGCCGGAGTCCCGATGGTGTTTGCAATCAACAAGATAGACAAGCCGGGGGCGAATCCGGAAAAAATCCGCGAGCAGCTCTCCAATATGAACATACTCGTTGAGGACTGGGGCGGAAAGTACCAGTGTCAGGAAATCTCGGCGAAGAAGGGTATCAATGTCGAGCTTCTTCTCGACAAGGTGCTTCTTGAGGCCGACCTGCTCGATCTCAAGGCGAATCCGAACCGAAGGGCGACCGGCGCCGTCATCGAGTCTTCCCTCGACAAGGGACGCGGCTACCTCGCCACGGTTCTTGTGCAGAACGGCACGATGCGTGTCGGTGACGTGATGCTTTCCGGCTGCTACACCGGACGCGTGAAGGCCATGTTCAACGAACGCGGTCAGAAGGTCGAGGAGGCGGGTCCGTCAACCCCGGTTTCCGTGCTCGGACTCAACGGAGCTCCGACGGCGGGAGAGACATTCAACGTGATGGCCGACGAACGCGAGGCGAAGGAAATCGCCAACAAGCGTGAGCAGCTCATCCGCATCCAGGGCATCAAGACCCAGAAGCATATGACCCTCGAGGAGATCGGACGCCGTATCGCAATCGGCAACTTCAAGGAACTCAATGTCATCGTCAAGGGTGACGTGGACGGTTCTGTGGAGGCTCTGTCCGACTCCCTCATCAAGCTCTCCACCGAGGAGGTGCGCGTGAACGTGATTCACAAGGCGGTCGGAGCAATCTCCGAGTCAGATGTGCTTCTCGCGGCCGCTTCGGATGCCGTCATAATCGGCTTCCAGGTGCGCCCTTCGACCGGTGCACGCAAGCTTGCGGAGAAGGAGGAAATCGAAATCCGTCTCTACTCCGTCATCTACGACGCAATCAACGAGGTCAAGGACGGTATCGAGGGCATGCTCGCCCCTGAAGAGAAAGAGGAGATTTCCGCAACCGCCGAAGTGCTTGAAACTTTCAAGATTTCCAAGGTCGGCACCATCGCCGGCGCGGTTGTCCGCGAGGGCAAACTTCAGCGCACGTCAAAGATCCGTGTCATCCGTGACGGCATCGTGGTCTACACCGGCGAGCTCGGCTCACTCAAGAGGTTCAAGGACGATGTCAAGGAGGTCGTTTCCGGTCAGGACTGCGGTCTGAACATCCAGAACTACAACGACATCAAGATTGGGGATATTGTGGAGGCCTATCAGGTGGTCGAAGTGAAGCGTACACTGTAAGGGGGCTTACATCATTAGAATCGGGATTTCAGCCCTCATAACCCTTAGGTTACTGCGGGTGAAATCCCGTTTTTGCCTTGCATCCGCACCGCTTCTGCGACTTTTACTCTCAGGAATCAGAACCGCACTCCAAGAGTCGCAACGATTTTTACAAGCTGTCTGGTGTAGCTGATTTCAGGCGACCAGACACCGCCAATGTAGTTGTCGTACGGGCGGATGTATTCGGTCGGGTAGAAACGTCCGACAGCGGCGAGATCCGCGAAGAATGCTCCGGTGGAGAATCCGAGACCGACTGATGCTGTGTGCACGTTGGCGTGCGGAGCTTTCACGAGATTGTCCGCCCCGTCATACTCGTAGGTCTGTCCGTTTGTCTTGAGGGTGTAGCCCAGACGCAGCGAAAGGAAATCCACGGGTTTCAGCTCCGTTCCGACACGGAGATAGTGCTGCACGCCGCATAAATCCTGGATGCGGGTGTTGGCAGGGTCGAAGTCGCTGCTGTCGGATGAACGCTGGGCCCGGAAGCGCATGTCGCGGTAGTTCACAATCTCGTAGTCAACGCTCAGAAGGCCGAGTTTCCCGAAAGTGTAGGCCGCTCCGAAGTTTGCGCGGAGAGGCGCCTTCAGATTGTATTTGTAATTTCCCTCACATTTGGCACTTCCGCTGTAATAGGAATTTTCGTAGTTCCCCTCCGCCCCGTAAACTATCTTTTCCTTGACGGAGATTGATGTCGGAGTCTGGATGGCGGCCCCGAGTCTCAGCCCCTTCCACGGGGTGAGGATGAATCCGAATTTTCCATAGATTCCGGCCACGCTCGCGCTATAGTCGCAAGTGCTCTTCGCTGAGGTGAAATGCGTTATTGTCGATGTTCCGTCATCGTTGGTGAACTCGACGCCAAAGTCGTCCGGGGAAACGGCATCCTCCCTCATGAACTCGCTCTGGCTGTAGTTTGCGTTCGTGATTCCGACATTCGCTCCGAAATATAACAGGTCGGAGATGTTGAATCCGAGGTTATAGACGAAGTCCTGCTTCGAGCCGGTGCGTGTCCTGCCGTAGCGCTGGTCGAGTCCGCTCAGACCTATGGTCAGATTGCCCGCATCGAT
>CAVDEO010000002.1:11498-23358 GCA_963607915.1 bacterium | reverse complement strand
CGCGGTGAAGTCCTCACTATAGCTCCCGGTGTTGTTCATGACGAATCCCATGCTCCAGTTCTTCAGCCCGCGGCTGCTGCCTGTGTTGAAATTGATTGTGGCTCCGATGTTCGGGAGACTGAATTTTGTCCCTGTCTGACTCAGCCTTTTGCCGAAAGCCGTTTCTCCGTCAGGCAGGGCGGTCCCCTGCGCCGTTCCTATAATGATGTCCGGTCCGAGACTGACCGTGAACTGGGAATGCCTTGCCACCGCCGAACCTGCGGGATTGATTCCGAGCGAACCTATGTCCCCGCCGAGTGCCGTGAAGGCGTTTCCCATGGCGATTGTCCTTGCAGTCCCCTCATAATCGTTGTCGCTGTACCTCAGCGCGTCTGTCCAGTCCTGCGCCGCTGCCGTGAGACCTGCGGCAAGGATGGCCGCCGTTGCAAGTATTGTCCTTTTCATATTTTCTTACACTTATCTATCTTCTTCTCGAACTGCCGGATGAACTGCTCCTGCTCGCGCCGGAAGACGAGCCGACGCTCCTGTACGATGAGCTTGAACTGCTGCGGGACGGGGCGCTGTAGGAACTTGAGCTGCTGCGTGTGCTTGAACTTGAACTGCTGCGGTAACTGCTTGAGCTGCTGCGCGTGCTTGAACTTGAGCTTGAGCTTGAACTGCTGCGGTAACTGCTTGAACTGCTGCGCGTGCTTGAACTTGAGCTGCTGCGGCTGCTTGAGGAGGAACTGCTGCCCGAAGACGGCCTGCTGTAGGTCGCGCGCCTCGATGTCGTCGAGGTGCTTTTCCCGGAGCTTCCGGAATTCCTTGTGACTGTGCCTGAGGAACTTGTGCCCGTGGATGTGTTGCGCACGCTCGTCGCAGGACGGGAGCTGCTGCCCGAGTTTCCGTAACTCCTTGAGACTGTGCCTGAGGAACTTGTGCCCGTGGATGTGTTGCGCACGCTCGTCGCAGGACGGGAGCTGCTGCCCGAGTTTCCGTAACTCCTTGAGACTGTGCCTGAGGAACTTGTGCCCGTGGATGTGTTGCGCACGCTCGTCGCAGGACGGGAGCTGCTGCCCGAGTTTCCGTAACTCCTTGAGACTGTGCCTGAGGAACTTGTGCCCGTGGATGTGTTGCGCACGTTCGTCGCAGGACGGGAGCTGCTGCCGGAATTCCTTGTCGGAGCCGCCGTTGTGGCGTCTCTGCCGGAACGCGACGTGCTTGTGGCAGAGGTCGTGCCCGATGAGGACGCGCTGCTGTTGCGGACTGAAGTCGCCGGGCGTGTCACTCTCGTGACTTCGCTTCCCGTGGAAGCCGAGGATGCTTTGCGGGCCACCGTTCCTGATGCTGTCCTGCTGACGGTCGTGCCTGACGCGTTTCTGCTTGCCGTTGTTCCTGGCGCAGTCCTGCTGACCTTTGCGCCTGATGCGGCCGATGACCTGCTGACTGCGGATGTCCGCACCGCACCGGGAACTCCCGCGCCGGAAACAGACGAGTGGGAACTTGAGGCGAGTCCGCCGCCTATGCCCCTTGAACCGTAGTGTACCGGAGCGCCGCCGTGTCCGAACGCCGGCCTGTCAAACCAAGGGTCAGGATGATGATTATGCCAATGATGGTCATGCCGGCAGCGGTCGTAATGCCAAGGACTGTACCACGGATCATACCATCCTCCATACCATCCTCTGTACCACCGTCCGTGCCATCCTCCGTACCAGTATGAATCGTAGAACCACGGGTCATAATATCTTCCGTACCATCCGCCGTAGAACCACGGGTCATATCCGGCGTAGTAGGCCGGACTGTAAATTCTCCAGCCGTAGCTGTACGGAGTCCACGCATAGCTGTAATATGACGCATAGCCCATGAACGGATCGACATTGACATAGACCGTCGTGACATCCGCGTTCTCGAGATTCAGCGTCAGCGTTTTCGTATTCTGGGCGACTGTGGACTTGGTTTTGGTTTCCGTAATGTCCCTCGCGTCAAGCATGGTCGTATTCGTCAGTTCCTTGAGCGCGTCCGTCTCTTCCACATTCTTCGCGAGGTCCGCCTGAGACACGGTTTTTTCCGGCCGAGTATAATATATCCCGTCATACTGACTTGCCGTCTGTGCCGTCGTTCCACAGGAAGATATCATGCCGCCGCATATCGCCAGCACCACGATTCCCGACACTCCTGATATATGAAGCCGTTTTGTCATAAACCAATATTTTTATTAACTTCGCGCCGCATTCTTCTGTCAAAGAACACGATAATCGGTGTGACTTGCAAAGAATATACCCGACAAATATAACAAAAGTAAAATAAATACAGCAATATATCAATGGCAAAGGAAGTTACGAAAAGGTCGGAGAATTACTCGCAGTGGTATGACGACCTTGTGGTGAAAGCCGATCTGGCGGAGCGTTCCGCAGTGAGGGGCTGTATGGTCATAAAACCTTACGGCTATGCGATTTGGGAAAAGATGCAGCAGACTCTTGACAGGATGTTCAAGGAGACGGGGCATCAGAACGCATATTTCCCGCTCTTCATCCCGAAGTCTTTCCTCAGCAGGGAGGCCGAGCACGTGGAGGGGTTTGCGAAAGAGTGCGCCGTGGTGACGCATCACCGTCTGATGAAAGACCCTGACGGGGACGGCGTGGTGGTGGATCCGTCGGCGAAACTCGAGGAGGAGCTCATCGTCCGTCCCACTTCCGAGACCATCATCTGGAACACCTACAAGGGCTGGATCACCTCGTGGCGCGATCTTCCAATCCTCTGCAACCAGTGGGCGAACGTCGTGCGCTGGGAGATGAGGACGAGGCTTTTCCTGCGCACGGCCGAGTTTCTCTGGCAGGAGGGTCACACCGCCCACGCCACCCGAGAAGAGGCTGAGGCCGAGGCACAGAAGATGGTCGGGGTCTATGCGGATTTCGCGAGGGGCACGATGGCGCTCCCGGTGGTCGTAGGGCACAAGTCTCCGAACGAAAGGTTTGCCGGAGCTCTCGACACCCTCACGATTGAGGCGATGATGCAGGACGGCAAGGCTCTTCAGGCCGGAACATCCCATTTCCTCGGACAGAATTTCGCCAAGGCTTTCAACGTGCAGTTCACCAACAGGGAGGGGAAGCAGGAGTATGTCTGGGCGACGTCCTGGGGCGTTTCGACCAGGCTGATGGGCGCGCTGATTATGGCTCACGGCGACGACAACGGACTTGTGCTGCCACCGGCTCTCGCCCCGATTCAGGTGGTGATGGTTCCGATTTACAAGACTGAGGACGAGCACAATGCGATTGTGGAGAGGATGTCGCAGATTAAGGCTGAACTCGAAAAGGGAGGCGTGAGCGTGAAGATTGACGACCGCGACACCCTCCGCCCGGGCTTCAAGTTCGCGGAGTGGGAGCTCAAGGGCGTGCCGGTGCGCATCGCGATGGGTCCGCGCGACCTTGCCGGCGGCACTCTCGAAATCGCCCGCAGGGACACTCTGGAGAAGAGTTCGATTTCACAGGAAGGAGTTGCTGAACACATTGAGAAGCTGCTGAAGGACATTCAGGAGAATATGTACAACAAGGCTCTCGCTTTCCGTGACGCGAATGTGCGCAAGGTTGACTCCTGGGATGAATTCAAGGAGGAAATCAAGAAGGGCGGCTTCCTGCTCTGCCACTGGGACGGCACGACCGAGACCGAGGAACGCATCAAGGAGGAGACCAAGGCTACCATCCGCTGCATTCCGGTTGACAGTTATGTATGCGAAGAGGAGGGCAGGTGCATCTACACGGGCAAACCTTCGCACCGCAGGGTGATTTTCTCGATTTCTTATTGACATTTAGACTGTTGATGATATTATGAAAAAGACATTTGTTGCCATCGTGATGATGGCGTGTGCATCGGTGTGCGCATCGGCGCAGGATGCCGTGCAGAAGGCGGCGCAGGATGCCGTTGAGGCATTCGCTTCGGCTCCGGAGCAGAAAGAAGAGCCGAAAAAGCCGAATTATTGGACAAATTCGCTCACGACCCAGATAAACGTGGGTCAGACGGGGCTTACCAACTGGGCGGCCGGCGGAGACAACACATTCACCCTAAAAGGCTATGTGGACGGGAGCTGCAACTGGGCCAAAGACAAGATGTTCTGGAACAACCGGCTCCAGTTGGAGTACGGAGTGCTCTATGCATCGTCGAAACCGCTTTTCCAGAAGAGCAACGACCGTTTCTACTTTGAAAGCAAATGGGGGCACAGGATTGTGGAGCAGCTTTACGCATCGGCCAACTTCGACTTCAAGAGCCAGTTCTCGACCGGTTATGACTACAACACTCCGAATGCAGCCCAGATATCGGAAGCTTCCGGAGGGTCCGGAACAGAGCTTGACGATCTTACGAGAGAGCAGCAGACAGCAGCGTGGAAACTTGCCCGCAAGGCGAAGTCGAGTCTTCTCTCCCCGGCCTACGCCACACTCGCCCTCGGTCTTGACTGGACTCCGGCGAATTGGGTGTCGGTGAGCCTCGCGCCTCTCACCGGAGGCTATACCATTGTGGCCGACGGACGCTTCCGCAAGACCTACGGGATGAAAATGACAAGTGAGGCCAAAGAGCAGATGAACGAGTTCGCCGGTTATGACCCTGAGGCATACGACCCCGTCACGGCGACAGAGGAGGAGAAGGAATATTACTTTGCATATCAGCGTTATGTAGATTCCATCAATGACGGCTCGGCCTACCATTCGGCTCTCTTCCAGCTCGGTGCGCAGATGAAGATTGACTTCAAGGTGAATGTGAACGACAATTTCAAGTACACCTCGCAGGTCGTCCTCTTCACCGACTATCTCGCCAAGGACGATGAAACCAACAAGTACAAGGGCAACATCCGTTTCAACTGGGACAACAAGATTGACTGGAAACTCGCGAAATATTTCGCTCTCACCCTCACGACCAATATGATCTACGATTCCACGGTCTTGAATCCGGACAAGAAGGATGAGAACGGCAATCCTGCCAAGCGGGGGCTGCAGTTTGCGGAGTCGATATCTATAGGGTTTACGTACACAATCGCATCAAAATCCAAATAAAAGGTAATCTGCTTCGTTGCGCCGCGACAATTTGAATATTTTTCTTGAAAAATCAATTCTATGAGTCGTGTTAAAAAAATGGATTGTCCATATGCTTCCGCTGTCATTGTCGGCGTGAGCGGGGGAGTGGACTCCGTTACGCTTGCGGATATGCTGCACCGGCAGGGGACTGTCGGGTTTGCGGTGGCGCACTGCAACTTCCATCTCCGTGGGGAGGAGAGCGACGGCGATGCGGAATTTGTGCGGAACTGGGCTGCGGAGCGGGGAGTGAGATTCCATTCCGTCGACTTTGACACAAAGGCTTATGCCGGGTCGCGGAAAATCAGCATAGAGATGGCGGCGCGGGAGCTCCGCTACGGCTGGTTCGCCCTGCTGTGCCGGGAATATGGTTACGGCGCTGTGGCGATTGCCCACAACGCCAACGACAATGCGGAGACTCTGATTCTGAACCTCGTGCGCGGGACTGGGCTGCGTGGAATCTGCGGAATGCAGGAGGTGTCCGTTCAGGCGGTGTCTCCCGTCCCCGGGCTTGCCTCCGCTTTGGGCTGCGGCGAATCGGACTTCCCGGAGACTCTGAACATCTGGAGACCCTTTCTCGGGATGACCCGCTCACAGATTGAAGGCTATGCCCGCAAGCACGGTCTGAAGTGGCGCGAGGACAGGACAAACAAGGATTCGGAATATAAGCGGAATCTTGTCCGCAACGAAATAATTCCTTTGTTAGAGCGGCTTAACCCCTCCGTAGTCAAGGTTCTGAACCGCGATATGAAGCATTTCGCCGAAATCGGGGAGATTGTCGACGCTTATTTCGGGGACTGGGATGCTGATTCTCAGGTTTTTCGCCCCAAATCTTCTGAAGAGCTTTGCCCGCCGGACGCTGTCGGATGCCTCCGCCAGGATGGTCCCCATTCCGAGAGCGCATTGCTTGAGCGGATTGTCACAAGAGGAAGGGGCTGGAGATATGCTCTGTACCTCTTCCTTGAACGATATTCGTTCAGCGGCGCGGTCATCGCTCAGGTCGAGAATCTGCTGGAGTCCGGACGCACCGTCAGCGGCAAGACTTTCCTCAGCCCGACGCACCGGCTCATAATGTCGCGTTCCTCGCTGATTCTTGAACCTCTGAACCTGACAGCAGAACCGTTGAAACCCATTGCAGCCGGCAACGACGGCGTTTCCTGCCGTCCGGACATTTGCGGTGACGATTCCGGAGTATCTTCCGGCGTCAGCGTCCCCGGTCGTGAGGAGATGGTTGAAAGATTTGTTCACGGTCGCGAGGAGATGGTTGAAAGATTTGTCCCCGGTCGTGAGGAGACGGTTGAAAGATTTGTTCACGGTCGTGAGGAGACGGCTGAAAGCCTCGTGAAGACTCCCGGGGAGTACCGCATCAACGGCTGCACGGTCAAGGTGGAACTTTTTGACAGGCCGGCGGACTACAATCCGCGACAGCCGGAAGGGGTTACCGCTGTAGATGCCGACAAGGTCGGATTCCCGCTGATTCTCCGCTCCTGGAGGGACGGCGACTGGATGCGCCCGCTCGGATGCCGTGGAAAAAAGAAAATCAGCGACCTCTTCACCGACCTCAAATTCAGCCTCCCGGAGAAGCGTTCCGCCATCCTCCTTGAAAACCCAGCCGCCGAGGCTGCTTCCGGAACCTCCGCAGGGACTTCCGCAGACCCCGCCGCAGACCCTTCCGGCCGCGTCCTTGCCCTCCTCGGTCTCCGCATCGACGAATCCGTCCGCATCACTCCCGAAACCCGCCGCATCCTCCGCTTCACAATCGATTGACGCGTATTTTTTCGGAATTTTACTTTCTTTGTGCTCGCGGGTATATAGTAAGCCTTATTTTTTGACTCTTATTATATATGTCGTGATGTTGTGATGTCCTGAAGCCGACTCAACTAAGTAAAAAAATGCCGATGAACGAGCAGGAAATAGTCAGACTCATAGAGAAGGATCCGCAATCGGGATTCAGACAGCTTCTCAAAGAGTACAAGGAACCAGTCTATTGGCACATCCGCCGAATGACGGTGAACTGCGAAGACGCGAAGGACGCGACGCAGGAGACATTCATCAGAGTCTTCCGCGCGCTGGACAAGTTCGACCGCAGCCGTTCCTTCAAAGCCTGGCTTTATCGGGTTGCGACAAATGAAGCGTTGAGAATCATCGGCAGAAGACACCCTGCAGTTGACATAGAGAACAACCCTCAGGCGCTTTCCCTGCTTGCGGACGAATACGTTGACTTTCAGGACATCGGAGCCGTCAAACTTCAGAAAGCCGTTCTCTCGCTCCCTCTCAAGCAGAAACTTACATTCAATCTCCGTTATTGGGATGAACTCAGTTTCGACGAGATTGCGGAGATTACAGACACCACCCCGACCGGGGCGAAAGCCAACTGGCACAACGCGAAAGTCAAGATTCAAAATCATCTGAAAGAGTACTATGGACAGGAAAACTGAATTTGAGCGCATCGGCAGACGGATGCCCTACAAAGTCCCGGACGGGATGTTCGACGAACTCGAACGTGAAGTGCTGGCGGCGACAGGATGCGACAGGAAGCCTTCGCACCGCTTCCGCACAATCGCGCTCACCGTCGCGGCGGCGGCCTCACTGGCTCTTGCGGTGACATTCGCCTGGCACAGGGCGCAGCCGCAGCCCCGAACCGGTTCTCTCGCCGAAGTGCAGCGCGCATTCGCCGAACTCGACGATGCCGACCGTGAGTTTCTCTCGGAGATATATGACGAAGACATGTTTATAAACCATTGAGTCACAAACTATTCTCGGTCATCTGCCTCCTCTTGTCACCTGAGATGAGACCGGAGGCGGAACTCGATGTATTCCCGGAGTCTGGACTGGGGGAGTGTCGAATCGTTTATCATTATCGCAAAGACCGTCATGTCGCTGTTCTGAAGCGGCTTGTGGCCTGTTCCTGAACTTGAGTTCCCCGAGTCGGGCGATTGGGCTTTTGAGACGGCGGGGAGGATGTAGCCGCTGTAGCAGCGTACACCGGTCATTGAGCCGCTCTTGAGCCTTATGCGGCGGCGTGTCGCGCTGTCGGATTCGCTGAACAGGATTTCGTCCGGGCCCGGAGTGTTCAGAGCGTTCAGGAACTCCTTGAAACACGGGCGGGAGGACATTGCGGTGAGGAAACTGGCCATGAAAGCGGGGCTTATGCTGTTCTTGCGCGAAAGTCCGCTGCCGTCGGAAAGGCGTGTGCGGGACAGGTTCAGACCGAGATTTCCGAGTATGCCTTTCAGTGACTCCAGCGCCTCTTCCGTGTCTGCGCTGAAATGGGGGTCGGACCGGTCGGAGAGTTTGAGCGAGCGAAGGAGGGTCTCGGCGTAGAGATTGTCGCTGACCCGGAGGGTCTCGCGCACGATTTCCGAGAGTCTCGGGGAGAATGTCACCGCGATTGTCGTGAGGGAGTCCTGCGGGGCGAACTGTCCTGAATATGTGAGACTTCCTTCAGTGTCGAAGACCTCGAATCCGAAAATTGCCTCCGTGGCGGCCGTGTCTTCGGATGCAGAAACAGCATTGCGGCAGGACTTGTCTCCGGTGATGTTGAAGATAGCCGTCGGGTGGCAGGGGGAGGTCGCGGTCACCGCCTTGCAGGGGATGCCTTCGACGGTGAGGTGCAGGGCGAATTCGTATGCGCAGCTGAAATCCGCAAAGGGGTTGTTGTAACTTATGGTTCTGCCGGTTCGGGCGGTTTCGCCTCTTTGTCCTGTTTTATCGTTTTTCCCGGTTTTGCCGACCTTGCCGCTGTTCCGATTGAGGGCGAGAGTCCCTCCGAGACGGGCTGCCGGGGCGAACTCCGATATGAAAAGGTAGCTTTGGTCTCCGCTGCCGGCCGGCCCTGTCACGCAGCGGTTCTCAATCTTCATCCACGGGGTTTCAGTGCCGATGCTGACCGGGTCTCCTTCCGCCTCTCCAGGCCGCAGGGACAGTTCCAGACAGTTCCTGTTGAACATCAGGGCGCTGCACGAAGTGCCGTAGTAGGTCGCAAGGTCTTCATACATCCAGCTTCCGTTAACATCGGCTCTCATCCTGCGCGAGTCCCCGACCACGCTCCCCGCGATGCTCCTTATCCCCGCAGCCCGCACCGCGCGTGTCCACCTTGCGAAAAGACTGTCTCGGGGGACGGCATTCGGGTCTGACGAGCCGAGCGTCGGGTCTCCTCCTCCGACGATGTGGAGGTCCCCGCAGAGCACGCCGTCATCACCGACCTTTCCCGAATATGCAATCTCCGTCCGGAATCTGAAGTCCGCACCGAGGCTTTCGAGCGCCGCCCCGCAGGTCACGAGTTTCAGGTTTGACGCGGGCATGAAGTTTTTCTCCGCTCCGTCTTCATCCAGAATCTTTCCGGAAACCGTTCTGACGCAAATTCCAACCTGAGCCTCCTCGGGGACTGACGGTGAGGATGCCTTGGCCGTTGCGACGGAGGATGCCGCATGTCCCTGCGTCCGTGCCGAATCCTGAATCCGTGTCGCGGCTGATTCCGCGCCGCCTTGTGCCGCTGCGGAGGTGACGGCCGCGAAAATGAATGCGGCAAATGTGAATGCGGTTATGGCGGCGGGACGCATTCCCTGCAAAACAACAGCCATCCTTCCCTGCCAGACAACAGCCATCCTTCCCTGAAAGAAGTTCATAATCCTGTGAAACTGAATATTATGATTTCCCTGATTTCTCTGATTCCCCTGATTCCCCTGATTCCCCTGATTCCTCTGATTCCCCTGATTCCTCTGATTTCTCTGATTTCTCATATATTGCCCGTATATCGCCCGCTCCGTAAACCGGAACGGCTTCAAAATTACTCAAAAAACATCGGATTCTGCCCTGATTTCATCGGATTATCCGTATATTTGCCGATTCAAACCAAATTGTGCAATTTATGGGCAAGAAAACTGTTCTGGTTTCCGGGGGCGCCGGGTTCATCGGCAGCCATGTGACCGTGGAACTGATAAATGCAGGCTATGAGGTCGTCGTCGCCGACAATATGTCCAACTGCGACATGACCTGTTTCGAGGGCGTGAAGAAAATCACCGGACGCGATGACATACCGTTCGAAAAAATCGACTGCTGCGACGCTGCGGCCGTCGACGGGCTTTTCAGCCGTTACAGGATTGATGCGGTGATTCATTTTGCGGCATACAAGGCTGTGGGTGAGTCTGTTGCGGAACCGATAAAATATTACCGGAACAATCTCGACTCCTTCCTGAACATCCTTGACGCATCCGTCCTCCACGGGGGATGCAACGTGCTCTTCTCCTCTTCGGCAACAGTCTATGGGGAGACGGACAAACTTCCGGTCACCGAGGAGTCGCCGCGGCAGCCGGCCACTTCGCCATACGGAAACACCAAGCAGATTTGCGAGGACATCCTGCGCGATGTCGTGAAGGCTTCTGCGGTTTACGGAGACAAGGTGGAGTCAGGAAGAGCGGTGAACGGGCCTGTCAAGGGTATAGCCCTGCGCTACTTCAACCCCATAGGAGCGCATCCGTCGGCTCTCATCGGCGAACTGCCTCGCGGCGTGCCTAACAACCTCGTTCCGTTCATCACTCAGACCGCCATTGGCAAGAGGGAGTGCCTGAGCATCTTCGGCAACGACTACCCGACTCCGGACGGCACTTGCCTGAGGGACTACATCGACATTGTGGATCTCGCGAAGGCTCACGTCGCCGCAGTTTCGAGAATGCTCGGGGAAAAGATGAAGAAGGACTACGAAATCTTCAACATCGGCACCGGCCGTCCGGTCTCCGTCCTTGAACTGGTCAACGCCTTCGAGAAGGTTAACGGACTGAAACTCAATTACAAGTTCGCGCCCCGCCGTGCGGGTGACACCGTTGCCATCTGGGCTGACACGAAACTCGCCAACGAAGAACTCGGCTGGAAGGCTGAGCGCAGCATCGAGGAGACTCTTGCCGCAGCGTGGGCGTGGGAATGTCATCTGGCAGGCCGGAACTGAGAATCTGTTTGAATTTTCGGCAAAAATAGAATTCCGGTTTTGGCGGGAATCTGCCGATTCATTGAATAATTATAAATAAATTTAATAATATCTTATTATGAATCTGAGAGTTATCAAGAAAGACATCGAGTATTTCGTTGGAGAATTCATCGACGACTGCACCCTTTTCGCAGCGCTCAACCCGGGCAAGAACAATGACGAACTCGCCAAGGTGATTGATGAAGCCGTGGATCTCTACAACAACCTCAAGGACAAGGTGAACCACCCGGCAGAAGGCGTGAAGCCCGCCAAGCATTTCGCCGGCATCCGCAAGGAGATGTTCGAGAAACTGGACGAACTCTGCGAAAAACTCAGCGCAGTAGTCAGCAAATAGACTCTGAATAATGACGTCGGATAAAAAGATGGGATGCAAGGCTCTCGACGCGCACGACACCGGAGCAACCTTCCGGTTGTGAGGATTCGGGCAAGGAGAACAACGCAGCAGACCGCTTTTTAGTAAGCGTTAAGGATTACTTAGCCGGCGACTACCTGAAGTAGCAGATTGAATTGGATACCCGGTCGACCCTGAAAAGGTCGTCGCGGGTTTCTTTTTCGTGTCCTATGATGCGGACTGCGGAAAGAAGTCTGCCGGCGTTTTCGTAGAAGTCAGGCTCGCCCGGAACAAGGGAGTTGACCCGGACAATCTGCGAGGAATGAACCATGCGACCGTTACCGATGTATATCCCCACATGGGTGATTCTGTCCTTCGCGCCGTCAGCGCCGCGCCGCCCGAAGAACAGCAGGTCTCCGACACGCAGGCTGTCAGCGCAGAATGTCCGCTCTGCCTCCCGGAACACCGGCACCGGCCGTCCGCAGAGCGCCATCTGGTCGGCATTGC
>CAVDEO010000002.1:0-10709 GCA_963607915.1 bacterium | reverse complement strand
CAATCTCCACCACAGTTCCCATCAGCTCCTGCGTCTCAAGCGGCGACTCGTAATCCGGAGCCTTCCTCAGCTGTGAGACCGAAAAATCTATGATTCCCCATTTTCTTGCCGCAGTTTCCGCGTCCCCGACCTGTTGTTCCGCGTCCCCGGCCTGTCCCGCGTTTCTGACCTGTCCCGCGTTCCCGACCTGTTCCGTCTCCCGGGCGGAAACCTCAGTTGAAGAAAAGACGGCGGCCGAAAGGATTGCCGTCACGGCGAATGCCGTAAATATACTCCTGTGCATCATATCTATATAAAACTACAGTCCGCACCTGCGGAACTTGAATCCTTAGCTTCGTCCGTCAGTCGGCGGACGCGGCAAATTTACTCAAAATATCCGCAATCGCGACGGACAATCGTGTCCATACATATGAAAACCTCCCGATTCCCATCCACTTATTTACTCTTTTTCCTATTTTCAACACATTGAATATCAGATGAATGAATATTCCAATATCCCCACATTATCCACTTATCGCCGGGGGATACGGACATCCGAAAGTCAAAATACATAACTTTGCGATGACCGGCGGAACATCTGCAGGTCTGACAACACAACCACATAACCAACTAAATAACCAACCGCATGAGAAAAATTCTTACCATTGTCATGCTGTTTGCCGCGGGATTGACCGCATTCGCGCAGCAGCATTCTGTCAGGGGCGCTGTAGTTGACTCTCAGGGCAATCCTTTAACGGGGATAATCGTGCTGGAGCAGGGTACCCGGAACGGTACCGCCACGGACGCCGACGGAAACTATCTTCTGAAACTTTCCTCACAGGGGGGGGCAGTAGAATTCAATGCTCTCGGCTACAAGCCTGTCGTTGAACAGGTTGCAGGCAGGAGCGTCATCAATGTCACAATGCAGGAGGAGGCCATCGCCCTCGATGCAGTCGTCGCAATCGGTTACGGTACGGTCCGCCGCAGAGACCTCACCACCGCCGTCTCGACAGTCTCCAACGAGGATATGCAGCTGCGTCCCGTGACCGAGGCTTCCGGTTTCCTTCAGGGAAAGGTCGCCGGCGTGACGGTGCAGCAGACAAGCGGACTTCCGGGCAGCGGAATGACCGTCCGCGTGCGCGGAGCCTCTTCAATCGCTTCTTCCAATGACCCGCTCTATGTCGTCGACGGAGTCCCTGTGGGCACGGGAAACTATGCCATCGCATATCTCTCCCCTCAGGACATCGAAACGATGCAGATTCTCAAGGATGCCTCATCGGCCGCGATTTACGGTTCAAGGGCGGCGAACGGCGTCATACTCATAACCACGAAACAGGGGAAGAAGAGCCGCGGACCGCAGATTTCTCTCAACGCTTCCGTCGGACTCGCCAACGTGGCCCGGACCTACGATGTCCTAAATGTCGAGGAATACCGCGAACTTATGGACGAACTCGGCACTGTTTCGCTTCCTGACGGACTCAAGGACGAGACCGACTGGTTCAAGGAAACCTACAAGACGGGAATCAACCAGAACTACCAGCTTTCCGTTTCCAACGCGACCGACAAGATGAGGTACTACATCAGCGGAGGCTACACCGATGAAAAGGGAATCCTTCCCGTCGCCTACAACAAGAGGGTGAACGTCAAGGCGAGCATGGACTCCGACCTCTTCAAGTGGATAAATGTCGGCGCGGATGTCGCCTATTCACACTACAGGAACAACGGAATCATCTCCGGAACAGGTTCTAACCGCGCAGGAGTCGTGCTTTCGGTGATCAACACCCCGACCTACGCGAAGCCTTGGAGCGAGACCAACCCGAACTGGTACTGGACTGAGTTCTACGGAGCGAACCTCACCACTCCTTCCGAGAACCTCGCCCGCACGGAGAACAACTACACGCAGACTGACCGTCTCCTGCTCACCGGGCACGCCACCATCAAGTTCCACCGCACTTTCCAGTTCAAATCGACCGTGACGATGGACCGCAGGTGGGTTCACGAATACAGCTTCCTCGACCCGATCAAGACATCCTACGGACGCACCCAGCACGGCGAGGCCACTTCCACCAGGAGCGACGACATGAGGATGGTCTATGACAACATCTTCACCTACAACAACACCTGGAACGCGAAGCACAACTTCGAAGCAATGGCCGGAACTTCGGCGACCACCTCGCGCTGGGAGAATCTCAGCGGCTCGCGCAGCCATTTCTCTCCGGACTACGACAATGTCATCTTCGGAATCAACGGAGGAAACAAGGGCGGTCTGAGAGGGCAGTCCCAGGGCTATGCGAAATGGACCATAATGTCCTATCTCGCACGAGTTTCCTACAACTACGACAGCCGCTACTACATCACGGCGAACTTCCGTGCCGACGGTTCCTCCAAGCTCGCTCCGGGCCACCGCTGGGGACTCTTCCCTTCCGTTTCCGCCGCGTGGAGAATCTCCGGCGAGAACTTCATGAAGGACATCAGCTGGATTGACGATCTCAAACTCCGCGCGGGCTGGGGTCAGCAGGGCAACCAGTCCGGCCTGGACGACTATGCGTGGGTGCAGAAGTACGGAATAAACTACTCCGACTGGACGGCGGCCGGGAATGCCGACGCGGTGCCGACTCTCGGTTCCAAGACCAACATCGGGAACAAGGACCTCACTTGGGAGACCACCACGCAGACCAATGTCGGAATCGACTGGTCGATGTTCGGGGGACGGCTTTCAGTAACCCTTGACGGCTACTACAAATACACGAAGAACCTCCTTATGAGCGTGCCGCTTCCGGCTCCGAACCCTTCAATCTACAGGAACGAGGGCGAGATGTCAAACTGGGGGCTTGAACTCGCGCTCAGTTCGGTGAACATCGACAGGGAGGGCTGGCGCTGGACGACCGACTTCAACATCTCGACGAACCGCAACCGTCTTGAGAAGCTTTCCCTCCAGCAGGTCTATTACTACACCCAGACATCCGAGGCCCTGAGCGAGTATGTGGTCAGGATGACTCCGGGACAGCCGCTTTCCAAATTCTGGGGTTATACGGCCCTCGGAGTGGATCCGGAGACAGGAATGGTGATTTACGAGGACATCAACGGCGACGGCAAGATCAATGTTTCGGACAAGCACTACATCGGCGACGCGAATCCTTGGTTCACCGCCGGAATGACCAACACCATCAGCTGGAAAGGCCTGAGCCTCAGCTTCCTCCTCACCTCGTCCGTTGGCAACGACATCTACAACGCCTCCAAGATAGAGATGATAGGAATGTACAACGGAGCGAACCAGATTAAGGACGCCGTAAGGCGCTGGCGTGTTCCGGGGCAGGTCACCGACATACCGAAGGCCGGCGAACTCGACAATCTCAAGGCTTCCACAAGATGGGTCGAAGACGGTTCATATCTGAAAGTCAAGAATATAACCCTTTCATATGACATCGTCCATCCGGCTCTGAAGAAGGCGAACATTTCGAGGATACGTCCGTACATCACGCTCGACAATATGATCACTTTCACAAAATACACGGGCTATGACCCTGAGATGAGCCAGTATTCGTCAGCAACGAATATGGGAATCGACTGGGGGACATACCCTTGCGTGAAGACCGTACTTTTCGGAGTTAACGTTGAATTCTAAAGATTTGGAGATATGAATACGAAATATATTTTTACGGCCCGGCTTTCGGCTCTTGCGATTCTTTCGGTGTTCGCATTTTCCTCCTGCGACCTGAACCTCTTTCCGGAGACGGGCTACAACGAGGGAAATGTCAAGGTCGACGACAACAGCGGTTCCGAGTCACAGTATTCGACGCGGACCGATATGGAGGGTCTGAGGAACGCCATATATGAAAGTTGGACCAAGGACATTCAGGAGAAGGGCTACCTCGACTGGCTCGTCTATACGGACTGCCGCGCCGACAACGCCTACGGCGGAAACCCTGGCACGGGAGAGTTGATGGCAATCGAGGCCAACCGCCAGGACGGCGAGAACAAGAACGTGCAGAGGGACTGGAACTGGTATCTCGCCCAGGTCAGCAACTGCAACAACATCATCTGCAACATCGACCGCATCAAAGAGTCCGACGCGTCGATGACCGAAAAGGAATGGGGCGAATGGAAGTCCGAGGCATACTGCTGGAGGGCGTGGAACCTCTTCCAGATGTCTCAGATATGGGGTGACATCCCTCTCGTGAACTCCATCCCTCCGGCAATCACCGCCGACAACATCGAAGAGGTCTATCACGAATATTATCCGGCAAGGACCGCCCGCAAGGATGTCTATGAGCAGATTATCGGTGAGCTCGAGTTCGCCGTGCAGCATGCCCCGGATATGGACGCGTCGAACAAGCACCTGTTCACCAAGGGCTTCGCGCACGGAATGCTCGCGAGAATCTATGCCGAGGAGACCTGCCGCGACTGGAGCAAGGTTGCCGAAAACTGTGAGGCCGTCGAGAAGATGGGCTACAGCCTTGTCGACGACTACGGACAGATGTGGGCATATGATGAGACAGATGCGGTGCGCAACACCTCCGAGTCCATCTTCGAAGTCACTTTCACCAGAAGCAGCGGCAACTGGGTGTGGATGATGTTCCACCGCAACGCCTACAACCCGAACGACAGTTTCTCGTGGATAAAGTGGGTCACGCCTTCCCGCGACCTTGTCTCGGCCTATGAGAAAGAGGGGGACAGCGAAAGGATGAACGCCTGCATCTGCGAGGACGAGGCCATATGGTCCAACTACTACCCGGGCAACAAGTACAAGTTCATGCACAAGATGCCGACAAACGCCACCAGCATCATATTGATGCGTCTCGGAGAAATCTATCTTCTCCACGCCGAGGCTCTTGCCAAGACCGGAGACCTCAAAGGCGCGACGGACTATGTGAACAAAATCAGGAAGAGAGCCGGTCTCGCCGAGATTTCCGTTCCGGCATCGGAGGACGCGGCCATTGACGCGATTCTTCACGAACGCCGCCTTGAGCTTGCCTTCGAGGGCTTCCGTTTCTATGACCTGCTCCGCCACGGATTTGAAAGGGCGAAGACCGTCCACGACGCGATGCCTCAGAATGACAGCTACTGGCAGACAAGGCTTCCGCTCACACAGGAGACGGTTCTGATGCCTATCCCTCAGACGGCTCTGGACAACAACCCGAGTCTGGAACCGAATAAAGGCTATTGATTATGAAGTTCAATCTCAGAATATTGCTTTTGGCGCTCTCCTGCGCCGTTCCGCTTGCCTGCTGCTGCTCCCCGTCCGAAGAGGGCGGCGGCAGCGGGGACAACGGAGGCGGGACTGACCGGCCGGACGTGCCCGAGACGACCGACGTCATCACATACACGACGACAGCCGACGGCTCCAGGCTTTTCAGCAGGGGCGGGTTCAACTTCGCGAAAGCCGGCAGCATGAGTCCGAATCAGGTCAGGTTCGCCAAGGACGATTCCGCGCCGGAAGTCGAGGGCTTCGGGCTTGCCGTCACGACGGCGTCCGCCTACAACCTCCTGAAGATGACCAAGGAGGACCGGACGGCCTTTCTCACCGAACTGTTCTCTCCGACCGAGGGAGCAGGTTCGGGCCTCATCAGGGTGAGCATCGGAGCGTCCGACTTCTGTCTGAATGACGAATACACCTGGTGCGACAGGGACGGAATCGAAAACTTCGCCGTCGCGGCTGAGGACAGGGACTATCTTTTCCCGGTTCTGAAGGAGATATACGCCATCAACCCGGACGTGAAGATAATCGGCTCCCCGTGGTCCTGTCCGCAGTGGATGAAAGGCGGCTCCTATGGATACGAGGATTATGACCCGGACTATCTCGAGAAGGATTTCCGCAACTGGACGAGCGGCCGTCTGAAGCCTTCGTGCTATGCGGACTACGCCTCCTATTTCGTGAAGTGGATCAATGTCATGGAGGACCAGGGCTTCAGGATTCACGCGATTACGATGCAGAACGAGCCTCTGAACCACGGGAACTCGATGTCGATGTATATGCCGTGGCGCGACCAGAAGGAATTCATCAAGGTGCTCGGCCCGGCGCTCGAAAAGGCCGGACTCGGCGATGTGAAGATTCTCCTGTTCGACCACAACTACAACTACGACAACAAGTCCGACCAGCGGAACTACCCGCTCAACATCTATGCTGACTCCGAGGCCTCCAGATGGGCGGCCGGCTCGGCCTGGCACAGCTACGGCGGCGATGTCTCCGAACTGGACAACATCCGTGCGGCCAATCCGGAGAAGGACATCTACTTCACCGAGGCTTCGATCGGCGAGTGGAACTACAGTTTCGGCTCCTGCCTTCTGAACGATTTCTCTTCGATTTTCCTCGGCACGCTCAAGAGGGGAGGCAAGGGGGTGACCCTGTGGAATCTCATGCTTGACGACAAGAACGGCCCGTACAGCCCGCACAGCGGCTCCTGCAAGACCTGCTACGGCGGTGTCACCATAAATTCGTCCGACTACCGGACGATAGTACGCAATTCGCACTGGTACAATGTGGTCCACGCGAGCGCGGTGGTCAGGCCGGGGGCGCGGATGATGACAGTCGCGGGATATGAGGCTCCGTCGGAGACTGAAGTGCAGATGTTCGCGAATCCCGACGGGACAATCGCGGCGCTTGTCTGCAACAAGTCGTCCGAGGAGCGCACGGTCGTGTTCGGGTCCGGCAGCTACACGGTGAATCTCAAAGTTCCGGCGAAGAGTCTCGTCTCCGCACTGTGGAAAGACAAATAATCTAAAAAACGACGATATGAAACTGAACATAAAAATGACGGCGGTCTTCTGCGCCATAGCCCTCGCGGCTTTCTCCTGCGAGAAGACCCAGACCTTCACGAAAGCGGACAAGGGTCCGGAGATGGAGGTCGTATCACACACCGAATCAACTTATATGGGAGCGGAGATTGCGGTGAATCTCAATCTGTCCGACAGGGATTTCGCGCTTTCGACAGTCAAGGCTTTCCTTTATTACGGGGAGACTGAGGTCGCTTCCCAGACCCTGCGGACAAAGGAGGAGGGCGCGTATGAACTGAAGATTCAGGCCCCGCTTCTCAGGCATGTTCCCGACGGTACGGCAAGTCTCGTGCTCAGGGCGCAGAATGTCGGTCTCGGCATCACTGAAACCACGCTCGACGTCGCGCTCAGGAGACCGGACTTCGAGACTCTCACTCTGGTCGACGAGTCGGGGAAAAAGTATGAAATGGCGAGAACCGACGCCTACAGCTATGAACTTACCGCCGATTTCCCGGCCTATGTCAATGCAAATCTCGTCACTCCGGCGTTCAACGGGGAGGAGGTCATAACTCTCGGCTGGGACGGTTCCGCCCTGACTGCGGCGTCATCCGAACTGATTCCTTTCGGATCCAGCATCGCCGGGAAATATACTCTGAAGGCCAATCTTATGGATTTGACCGCGTCTCCGACTGGGAACGCCGCCGTCGTTTCCTGCGCGCAGTACCGTCAGGGTCAGAAGATGGAGTTCGGAAATGTCGTGAATGTGGAGAACTGGACAATCGACCCGGATTTCTTCGATGTGGACAAGGACACCAAGGCCGTGACTTTCCGCGCCGTGGACGGCCTGTACAGGATGGCTTATGACACGGAGAATCTGTTCATCAAGGTGGAGCCTATGGCGGATGAGAATAATGTGCTGACGCTCTCCGATGACGGTTCCGGCGCAGTCTGGGCAATCGGGCAGAATTTCGGAAAACCTGTAATCGGACCGAGCTGGAACACCACAGACGGAGCATATCCGGCCGCCCAGGTTTCTGACAAGGTCTATGAGTTCACCCTCGCAGTCCCGGGCCAGCTCGCAGTCTCCGGAGGCAAGTTCAAGTTCTGCGGCGAGAAGGGCTGGAACGGCGAGTTCAAGAAGGCCGCCTATGCATCCGTGAATCTCTCTCCTGCATTCGATATGAGTGACAGCGGAGACATCGAGGCCGTCGATGTCAAGGCCGGGAAAGGTTACAAGATTACTCTCGACCTCACGGGCGGAGTCAATGCCGCGAAGATTTCCTATGAAGAGGTAGAGGTCGCCGACACCGGACTTAACATCACCGTGAACGGCGAAAAGGCTCTCAAGATGTCCGCGAGCGTTTACAAAGTGATGGCGGTCAAGGTCGAAAAGGGAAGCGTCATTTCTTTCACCGGAATCGACAACCCTCAGGAATGGACGCTCGACAGAGACCACTTCGCAATCACCTCGGAGGGTCTGAAGTTCAACGCCGTCAGCGGATGGTACTCTTTCGAGCTGGATGTGGAGAACAAATATGTGATTGTACGCCACGTGAAGTCTGACGGAAAGGCTGCGACTTATGTGAACGAGAAGGCGATTACCATCATGGGCTGGGGCATCGGCTACCCTGCTATGGCTCAGCCGCTTGGTTGGGACACCGGCCTTCTGGTCACTCTCGCCCAGATTGAGACCGGGGTCTATCAGTTCACCGGAGTCGCCTGCGAGGACAAGGACGAGACCATAGTCGGCAACTGCTGGCGTTACAACGACATCTCTTTCAAGTTCTTCGGCCAGGCCGGCTGGGGAGACGAGATGGGAACGGTCAAGCTCACGGAAGAGGCCGCGAAGTATCTGGCCCAGGACGGCAACATAGAACTGATTGTGGACCACGAAGATGGTGACACCAAGGTCTATAAGCCTCTCGAACTCGGCGCGACCTACCGCCTGACGGTCACCGAGCCTTCGGAGCTTGACGGGGGCAAGTTCACCGTGACCGTCGATTTCCGCAAACTGTAGAATGATTTTCCGGGGCGGCTGAAAAGGCCCGAAGGGACAAAACACTTTTTGGTCGCCCTCTCTTTTTTCTTCGGGGATATATTCCATTATTCGGGTATATCCCCGATTTTTCATATATTTGTTCTCCGATAACCGGAGTCTGTTGTCTCCGTCTGTTCAAGACGACTCCGATAACCATATAACGACCGCATAGCAGATGAACACGCTCCGCCGCACGGCATCTTTCATTCTTTGTTCCATATCCCTTTTCTCCTGTTCACCCCGGGAGGACGGGGAATCCCTGCTGAAACTTGACGAGGTCCTTTCGGACAAGGCTGTCTATGATGGCTATTTCCTTGACGGCGTGAGGGTTCTGAAGGACGTGCTTTCCGTTCAGACAGACCCGGAGCAGATTTACGGAATGAACCTGAGGATTGCGGAGGCGTACGGGCAGTTCAGTCTCGATTCTACGGTCGCGTATCTCGAAAGGAACAGGAACCTTGCGGAGAAGACGGGCGACAGGGCGAAAGTCGCGGAGTCGGATTTCAGGGCGGCGGTGGCATATGTGAAGGCCGGCTGTCAGGTCGAGGCGGACGACATTCTGCAGCGCTATCGCGGGAAGGCGATTCCGGAAGGCGCTCTCGTGGACTACTACGATGCCGAACACACCTATTGGGGGGAGACGATGGCATATACCTCCACCAGCGAATCTTATGACGACAAACTCGTCCGGCGCGACGCTTTCCGGGGGCTGCTGCTGTCAATGAAGGAAGAGGGGACGTGGGAATGGTACAATCTGAAGAGGGAGGAGGCCGAAGAGGCGGGCGACACCGACGCGGTCAGGGAGTGCGCCCTCGGGATGATCAGGGGCAGTCAGGAGAACTCCCGCAAATATGCCGAGGCGGCATACTATTATGCCCAAAGCTTCAGAAAATCCGATGCCGCGATGTATGAGGAATGGCTGACGCGTTCGGCAATCGCTGACGTGATGTGCGCGACGAAGGACTACGCCTCGCTGAACCAGCTGTCGCGGATAATCTTCAACAAGGGCGACATCGACAGGGCTTTCCGCTATGCCGCAGACCACTGCATGCCGGACGCCCTCCACTACAACGGCAAACTGCGGCCGTGGCAGATTCTGATGTTCTTTCCGGAAATCGAGAAGGCCTACCAGCAGAAGCACGCACGGCAGAGCCGCTACACGTTCGGCCTGCTTATGTGCATCTCGGCGCTGTCGGTCATCATGCTGCTCCTTCTCGTGTTTCTTTACCGGCGCCAGCAGATTCTGGATTCGATGCGGGCGAAGCTTCAGGAGTCCTATCTCGACATCGACAGCAGGAATCACGAACTTGTGGCGGTGAACAGCCGGCTCGTGAGTCTCAACGCGAAGATGCAGGAGTCGGACAAGGTGAAGCAGGAGTACATCACGCTGTTCCTCGGGATGGTTTCGGACAACATAAGCGCATCGCGGCAGTACCGCAACAAGGTTCTCAGGTGCATCAGGCAGGGGAAGACCAAGGTGCTGACCGACGAAATCGAGAGCCTCGCCCCGGTGGACGATGACATACTCGAGTTTTACAAGATTTTCGACCAGACTTTTGTCAATCTCTATCCGGATTTTGTGGAGAAGTTCAACGCCCTTCTGACGGAAGGTTCCGAGATTGTCCCCAAGGGGGACGACATCCTGACTCCGGAACTCAGGATTTTCGCGCTGATAAAGCTCGGAATCACGGAGTCGAGCCGCATAGCCTCGCTTCTGCACTATTCGGCGAATACGATTTACAACTACCGGGCGAAAATCAAGAACCGCGCGCGGGGCTCCCGGGAATCTTTCGAGGAGGCGGTGCGCAATCTGGAGTGAGACGGGGATTTCTTTGTCTTGACGGAATGATTCTTTGAAGGGGATTCGGAATGATTATGCGTGACGCGGATGTTTTACGGAATGATATGTCGCGGGCTGTGAAAGATTTGAACGGGAATGTGTCCGGGGGGATGACTCCTCCGGAGGGGCTTTTCGCCC
>CAVDEO010000001.1:37155-58886 GCA_963607915.1 bacterium | reverse complement strand
CTAAAAAGTCCCGAAGGGACCGCGCCGGAGGCGCGAAATACCCCTAACAGGGGTCGCAGACGTTAGTCTGCGGGGGTTAGGAAGTCCGAAAGAGGGTGAACAAAACATTTTTTGTTCACCCTCATCTCACTTTGCCGGAACGCACTTGTCCGGAGGATTACTGAACTACTCGTTTGAATAAGTTACCTTCGACACCTGAGCCACTCCGTTGCTTTTTTCAGTAGTATTCTTCAATGTAAAGTCAAGTTGATAGTATAAATTCTCCTGTGGAGAGGCTATCTCGAATGTGACTTCGCCTTTTGCAACCGACGATTTAGTCTCAATGGTCGTGGCTGCGTCAAAACTGTCCGATACCGATGATTTAAGGGCGATTGAGGTTATAGAACCATTTGAAACATCATCAATAGTAATTTTAATAGTAGAAATGGCCTCCGATATCGCCGCAGCTGTCGTTATCTTGGCATTGGAGGTCCCGTTCTTAGGACCAGCCTTAACATATTCCCATTTATTCTGATTATTATTCCAATTCACTAGATTCCAAGTGAAACCATTTACAGTTGCTGTCCAGGAACTCGTATAATTTTGAGTCTTATCACTGTTGTAATTTTCGCCAAATTGAAGGGTGTAAGTAACTGTTCCCGCTGCCTTTACGGTGATTTCATAAGTCGCCGTTTCCGAACCGGCCGTCACGGTGACGGTCTGTTTGCCCGCGACGGACATATCATAGCCGCTGAAAGTTGCGGATGCCGTCACATCGACATCGTCCCTTCCGCGCCATACCTGAAGAACCTTGCCTCCGAACTCAAAGTCGTCGCTGATGGTGAAAGCTGACTTCTGGCCTGAGACGAAAAGACCCCTGTATATTTCAGTTTCGCCATTGACGGAAATGAGATAATTGTTCTTGTCCATCTCATAAGTCGAATTGTATTTCTTCAAATCACCGAACACGACAACCTCATCGCCCTGCTTCAAATCATCTGCTCCGACAAAACCGGTATTCCCGAGATCCAAGCCGCTATAGATATTCAATGTGGCATCTCCGGACTCGATGTCATAGGTAAGGCTGCTGTATGTGGCGTTGAATGTAGGCGCAGTCTTAACGATACCTTTGACATATTTTTTAGTCAATCCTGTTCCTCCGTCTATTACAGTAATTGCTTCGGCAGCCGTATATGGGTGCTCTAGCGAACCGTCATTATTCGTGGTGAGTGTTATGGTGGCGACGGCAGATGCTGCATAAGGCTTTTCTCCTTCCACAGCCACGGCATTGACCTTGACAACATATTCCGTCTCTGCAGTGAGACCCGAGAATGCCACTGAGCCTTCTGTCACAATATCGTCAGCAACCTTAGTCTCATCCGCGTATATCTCGCAGATATAGCCTTCGGTCGCCCGTTCATCCACAGTCCATGTCACTGCAACCGAAGTCTCGTCAACCGCTCCCACTTTCAGTTCCGGGGTGGTCAGGGTCGGCGTGCCGAATTTGGCAGCGGTCAGAGTGGCCGCAGCGGATTTCTTGTAGTTGTCGGTGTCGGACGGGATGGCCACGACAGCTACATCGTAGTACTCGTCATCGATGGCTGAAGCATCGTAGGAATTGGTCTCGGAAGTGTAAGTCTCTGAACCTATGGTTACATTATACGAAGCCGCGCCGTTCACGGCATCCCAAGAGACCGTCTTCGTCCCGGAAACGCTCAGATTGGTCGGGCTTTCAAGGGCGGTCTTGGAGTTTCCCTTTACAAAGAAACAGAGAGTCTGTCCTTTAATGTTTCCTGTCGTATTCGTATAACATCTCCAGTCCTGTTTGTTATAGATTCCGAGATATCTATCTGTTTTGTCTGTCTTAACTTTCAAATAATTGCCGCTGATTGAAAAATCCTTGTATGCACCCGTTCCGACCCTCACTCCATCATTAGCGTTTGTCGTATATAACCATTTGGCGGTCTGCCCTGTCGGATATATCGTAAGAGTTCCACTCAGATTTGAGATGTTCCAGATTAGTTCAGCCTTCGGTGTCCCAGTCAACTCCCCGTCAGAAACTGTAATGGAAACTGCGGTCGGAGAGGAACTTGAGCCTTTCTCAGATGTCAGGGCATAATAGCCGTCTGATGTATTCATCGCTATGACAACTTCATCATCCCCGGCGATGTCAGCCAGATCGGCTTTCGACCAGGTGTACGACACCTTATTTGTCAGATTCGTTTCCGCAAGCGCGAGATTGATGACCGCAATCTGGCTTTCCGGGAAGATGATGTCGCTCGCGAGCGTCACTTCCTTGCTGAAATTATAGTTGTCAGTCTCGCCGGAGAAGGTGAGGGTCGTACCGGTGGCGAGGGTCGTCGGATTCGCCACGAGATAGACGGAGTTAAACAGATTGTCAGCATCATAAAGCACAGGCATATCAGCCTCTGCAGCATATTCCGCCTTGATTGAGTTGCGCTGAACCGTCCATTGGTCGATTTTCGCATTCGTGACATCGATTTTCGCACGGCCGGCAAGGGTCGCGGCGGAAGAGGTCAGGGTGAAATTCTTTATTTTCTCGCCGGCGAGAGACTCCGGACCGTTGACATTTATCTTCACGACGGACATAATCCTCTTGAAATAAATGTCCTCAAGAACCACATCGGTGCCGTCTGAAGCGTATGAAACAGGCTTTGAAACGAGAATGTCGCAGTCCGGGTCAATCGTCTCGTTTGTGGGCTTTTGGACATAATTGTTGTCCGGGTCGCCGAGAGCAACGCCGACGAATTCCGCACCGTCAGTGTCAGGGGCGAATGCATTGACGAAACTTCCTGCGGGTGAAACGGCCTTGAACACGCCCTCGTCCGCTGCGGGGAGGACACCGTTGAATTCCGCAGTCGTGCCGTCTTCTTTCTGATTGGTGAGAATGCCGTCAGCCTTTGTCGTCGATGCGGTGATGCTTTGGGTGAAGACCGCAATCGCATCGCCCTTGCTCCACTTCGGAGTGTAGCTTCCGTCAAGATTGTTGTCAAGATATGATTTGACCGGGACATTCGCGGCCGTAGTGACCGTGAAATGCAGTTCCCTGCCTGTCTTGCCCGGCGCAGGTTCCGTTTCCTTTGCGCATGATGCCGCAAAGACAAGAGCAAGTGCGGCAAAGGCCGTCATTTTCGTTATGTTCTTCATGGCATGCCGAGGTTAAAGGTTGTACAAATAGTCGGAGTTTTCGGTGACGGTTTCTCCGGCCTGATTGGCATCGCCGAAACCGCTGCCGGCGAAGCCGTTCTCCGCCGAGATGCCGGTCACCGCAATGAGCGGCGACTCGTAAGTTTTTGTTTCTGAGTAACTCATGTTTATTTTGTTTTTAAGTTCATCCTTTAGTAATCCTTAACGCTTACTTAGAAACCTTCAAATCTTAAAATGAGCCCCTGTGCGGACGATCACTGGCGTTTCTCAACGGCGGGGCTCAAACAACCTTTATAATTTCAATGTACTACGCTCGTCCGATTGCGCATATACGACTGAAGGGCACTGAAACCTGGCCTGGCTCCAGCACCCTTCCGGATACGTTCGTATTCAATATTTTACAAGACTCTAAGGACGAATATTCCTGCCCCCCCCCGAAAAGGGCGGCCGCACAACGCTTCATGCTGATGTTCATCCCGTTAAGTCTCATTTCACTCGCTTTTCATTAAGTAAGCGTTAAAAAATAACTTGGTGGAGTTTATGATCACTACACTGCTGCAAAGGTCGCAATTATCGCGCAAATTCACAAATAAAACCGACTATGGTCGGAAAGCGATACGAAGATTAATGCCGATGCACGGAATTTTGTTAATTTTGCGGCATGAAAATGACTTTGCTGACAGTCGGGAAGACCGACAGGGACTGGGTGCGGGACGGAATGGAGATTTACACAGGCAGACTCCGGCACTACACGAACTTCGCTCTGGTGGAGATTCCCGAACTCAAGAAAGTTTCCGCGCTGAGCCGGGAACAGATTAAGGAGAAGGAAGGGGAACTGATTCTCAAGAACATACGGCCGGACAACGATGTCATACTGCTCGACGAACACGGTAGGGAATACAGCTCGACCGAATGGGCGGCCGTCATAGACGGAAAGATTTCCGGCGGGGCGGCACGCGACATCGTCTTCGTCATCGGCGGGGCATACGGATTCAGCAGGGCGGTGTATGAGCGCAGCAACTCGATGGTATCGCTCTCGCGGATGACATTCTCCCACCAGATGGTGAGAGCCATATTCGCCGAACAGCTCTACCGTGCATTCACCATAATCAAAGGCGAACCGTACCATCACGAATGAACCGGCGAAGGTCAATGGCGAGGGCCGATAAAACTTCATCTGAGACAAGAAAAAGATTTCATCTGAGGCAAGAATATGAGAGTGAATCTGAAACAAATCTGGAAAGACTGGATGCTGCCCATCGCCATGGCAAGCGGGGTGGCGGCATACCTGATCTATCACAACATACCGGCGCTGGCTCCGGCCGGACCCTATCTGGAAAAGGCGGTGGCGATAATCCAGCCCCTGCTGATGTTCGTGATGCTGTTCCTGTCATTCTGCCGCATAGCTCCGCGCCAGATGAAGCCGCACAGGTGGCAGTTCTGGCTGCTGCTCGTGCAGACGGCGGGATTCGTGATTCCCGGCATCGTGCTGATGCTCTGCGGGGACGGGCATTACAACCTGCTCATCGAGAGCTTTATGATATGCATGATATGCCCCACCGCGACTGCGGCTGCGGTAATCACAGGAAAACTCGGCGGGGATATGCCGGGCATCATCACCTATACTATACTCATCAACATCGTCACGGCAGTCATAGTCCCGGCAATCGTCCCTCTCGTTCACCCTGCCGCAGGAATTTCGTTCATCACGGCGTTCAGCATGATTATGGCGAAAACTTTTCCGCTGCTCATAATGCCCTGCCTCTGCGCCTGGCTCGTGCGCTTCCTGCTGCCTGACTTCCACCGCTGGATTCTGCATTTCAACGACCTCGCTCTCTACATCTGGTCGGTTTCTCTTCCGCTCGCGATTGCGGTGACGACGAGAGCCATAGTCAAGAGCGACATTCCGGTGGGCTATATGGTCGGGATGGCGGCCATCTCGCTGCTGTGCTGCGTCCTGCAGTTCTGGACCGGACGGAAAATCGGAGCGAAATGGGGGAACAGCATCACGGCCGGACAGGCTCTCGGTCAGAAAAACACTGTTTTCGCAATCTGGATGGCCTACACTTTCATGACTCCGGTGACGAGCATAGCCGGCGGCTTCTACAGCCTCTGGCACAACATCTTCAACTCATACCAGCTCTACCGCAAAGGTCACCCGCACCACCATTCCGACTAAGTAATCCTTAAAAAATAACTTGATAATCTCCACCAATTTATTTTTTAACGCTTACTAACGCTGAAACAAAGGGGATTCCATCAAGCCGTCCAACGGAGCAGATCGCTTTTCTTCGCCCCGCCCCCGCTATTGAGGGATGAAACGATAAGTAATCTCCCCGACCTGATTGGCCGGCGCAGTGGAGGACATGCTGAAACGCGAAGTCCGGGCGGCCCGCACAGCCGACTTCCTCAGACACTCGTCATTGCTGGAAACGGCCTCGACGACCTTCGCGCTCACGACCACGCCGGAGTTGTTGACCTTTATCAAAACTGTCACATCTCCACCGTTGTAACATTTGTATGCAGGAACCGGGAGCGTGCTGGCCTTGCGCCCGTCAAGCGTCCAGCTCAGCACCGATGGCCCGGAATACTGCCTCCTGTCAGGCTTGCGTTCCTCGTCCCGGCGCTTCGACCCGCTCAAGTCGACCGTCTCCTCCCGTGCGTCCTCCTCCCGGGAATCCAGACCTTTCAAATCCCGCTGCAGACGCTCGTTCTCCCGGTAAAGCTCCTCCGCGTCCGTGTTGCGGTCGTCCTTGAGAGGCGCGCTGCGGTCGACCGTGACATTCCGCACCGGCGTTCCGTAAGACCCCCCGGCAATCAAATCGTCCAGCCGGCGGCTTATGCTCTCCTTGAAATCCGCCTCCCTTTCCTGCCGCTCGATTTTTTCCTGCCCGGAGAAATCCAAGAGAAAACTCGCATCCCCCTTGAGCTGCGAGCCAATCTGCACGGCAAGCAGAACAATAATCACCGCGAGATGGAATATCACGGTGACATACAGCCCCGCCCTGTCCTCTGAACTTATCCGGCGCATGACAAGGCAGACGTTACTGATGGCAGGAGTTCAGCGATTTTTCGATGGTCGCCGCAATCACGTCGATTGCCACCTTGTTGTGTCCTCCCTGAGGGATGATCACGTCAGCATATCTCTTGCTCGGTTCTATGAATTGGAGGAACATAGGCTTCACCGTACGGGAATATCTCTGAATCACCGTCTCCACGGTTTTGCCGCGCTCGAGGATGTCCCTTGCCATGACACGCATCAGCCTGTCATCGTCGTCCGCATCCACGAAAATCTTGATGTCCATCTGCGCACGAAGTTCCGCGCAGCAGAAGATGAGTATGCCCTCGACTATGATGACTTCCGCAGGATTGACCGTGACGGTCTCCGTCTGACTGCGCGAGCAGGTTATGTAGGAATAGACCGGCTGTTCTATGGATTGGCCGGCCTTAAGCTCCTTCAGATGCTGAATCAACAGGTCGAAGTCAATCGAATCCGGATGGTCGAAGTTCACCTTCTGCCGCTCCTCCATCGGGAGATGGCTGGAATCCTTGTAATAGGAGTCCTGAGGGATGACGACAACCCTCTCCTTCAACTGGTCGGTGAGAGCTTTCACCACCGTCGTCTTGCCCGAACCGGATCCACCGGCAATTCCGATTATCAGCATGTCTTTCCTTTATGATTTTTTCTGTCCTCAGACCCGAGAAGTCCGGGGAATCACTAATATTCAGCGTTTTTCGGCGTTCTCGGGAACGGAATCACATCCCTGATGTTGGCCATGCCGGTCACGAACAGGAGCAGCCTCTCGAAACCGAGACCGAAACCGCTGTGAGGGGCAGATCCGAAGCGCCGGGTGTCGAGATACCACTCAAGCGATTCCTTCCCCATCCCGAGTTCATCGATGCGGGCGTTGAGTTTTTCAAGTGACGACTCCCTCTCCGAACCGCCGATGATTTCGCCGATTTTCGGGAAGAGCACATCCATTCCGCGGACGGTCTTTCCGTCCTCGTTCTGCTTCATATAGAACGCCTTGATATCCTTCGGATAGTCCGTGAGAATCACAGGACGGCCGAAATGTTTCTCGACGAGGTATCTTTCGTGCTCGGACTGCAAATCGACGCCCCAATAGACCGGAAACTCGAACTTTTCGCCCGATTCTTCGAGAATTTTTATGCCTTCGGTATATGTCAGACGCACAAAATCCGTCTTCACGACATTCTGAAGCCTCTCAATCAGCTCCTTGTCGTACATGTCGTTAAGGAACTTGAGGTCATCCATGCAGTGGTCGAGGGCATAGCGTATGAGTGACTTGATGAAGTCCTCCGCAAGGTCCATATTGTCGTTCACGTCGTAGAAGGCCATCTCGGGTTCAATCATCCAGAACTCGGCGAGGTGGCGCGGCGTATTGGAATTCTCCGCACGGAAAGTCGGCCCGAAGGTGTAAATTTCACCGAGAGCCATAGCTCCGAGTTCGCCCTCGAGCTGTCCGCTCACCGTGAGGCTGGTATGCCGTCCGAAAAAGTCCTGACTGTAATCGACCTTTCCGTCCTTCGTGCGCGGAGGATTGTCCATGTCGAGGGTCGTCACCTGAAACATCTGCCCCGCGCCCTCGCAGTCGGAAGCCGTGATGAGCGGAGTATGAAGATAGACGAATCCCTTGCTGTTGAAGTAGTTGTGTATGGCGTACGCCATCGCGTGGCGTATTCTCAGAACCGCGCCGAAAGTGTTTGTCCTCGGACGGAGATGCGCGATTTCGCGGAGGAACTCAAGGGAATGCCCCTTCTTCTGGAGGGGATATGTCTCCGGATCCGCCTCGCCGTACAGTTCAATCTCCTTCGCCTGAATCTCCACTGCCTGACCGCTTCCGAGGGAAGCCACAAGTTCTCCCGTCACCGCGATGCACGCGCCGGTGGTGATTTTCTTGAGCAGATTCTCGTCAAAGGCGGCAAGTTCCACGACAATCTGGATGTTGTTTATCGTCGAACCGTCATTCAGGGCGATGAAATTAATGTTCTTGTTTCCTCTCTTTGTCCTGACCCAACCTTTTGCCAGAACGGTTCCGCCCGGTTCTCCCGCAAGCAAGTCCTTGACCTTGGTTCTGATTATTTTTTCCATTTCCGAAACATTATGTCCGACCATTCGGCGGTCAGACTAAAAATCCCACAAAGATAGCAAGCAGTCTCCGCTTTTTCAAAAAAAAGAGAAACTGTGTTACTTCTGAGTGCAGAGTATCCTTTCCTTAATCTGCGAGTTCTCGTAGAATCCGGTGAACTTCCCGGCATTCTTTCCTATCGCGAAAATCGGCACCGGGCAGCCGGTGTGTCCGTGCGCCGACCAGCCGACATATCCCCGCTCATTCAGTTCCTCATTGTCTTCGACGGTAAGAGAGGAATCGTCGTGACCGCAGGCAGTCCAGAAATCGTCGAAAACCTTCCAGTTTGTCCGGTAATGCTTCGTACCGAATGCCATCCCTCCGGTCTCGTGGTCGGAGGTCACGAGTATGAGTGTCTCGTCCGGATGCTCGAGATAGAACTCATAAGCCTCCCCGACCGCCCTGTCAAGCTGTCTGACGCTTTCGATGACCCTCAAGGTGCTGCTGCAGTGCGAAGCCCAGTCGATATAGCCCTGTTCACACATTATGAAGAACGGTTTGTCCTTGTCAAACGTGTTCAGGCAGGCTCTGACAAAGTCCGCAGCCTGCATTCCCTTGCCGGCCATCGCGAGGTCATAGTTCTTGTTGGAGTCCATGTTGTCGAAATCGTTGGAATCCTCGGGGTCCCGGGGGAGAAGAATCTTTGTCTTCGCTGTGGAAGCCTTGAGTTCGTCAAGCCCGAAGCACACATCGGCGTTGCCGCCGGCCTCGATAAGTTTCACGACATCCTCCTTGTCATGCTTTCTCCCGTAACGGTCTATGATTTCCGAACCTCCGAAAAAGTCGAAGCCGGAGACGGGCATCTCCTTCGCGATGTCATAGTAGCGGTTGCGCTTGGGAACATGGGCATAGAATGTCGCCGGCGTCGCATGGTTGACCGGCCCGTCGGACATGATTCCCACCTGATAGCCGGCATCCTTGAGATCGTATGTCAGCGCGCGCATCGGGTTGCCTTCCGTATCCACCCCTATCTTGTTCGTATCCGTCTTCTGACCGCAGGCAATCGCGGAACCGGCAGCTGCGGAATCGGTCACGCCGCTGTCCGCACACCAGGTCCGGGTCAGCCCGACTACAGGGAACTGCGTGAAGGTGAGATAAGCCCCGCCGTAGCAGGAATCCTGATAGGCGAGGAAGGAATCCGTGGCGGAGAGATGGGCGAGACCCATTCCGTCGCCGATGAACAGGAACACATATTTCGGAGTCTTCTGTTCGTGGGTCTTCTCAAGCGAAACCACAATGCCCACCGTCGCAGCCGCCACAAGCACAGTCGCGACTATAATCGATATCTTTCTTCTGTTCATGCTCTTGTCACAATAAAATGCTTCATCATAAAAAAAGGGATGCCCCAATCATCTTGCTGTCAGGGCATCCCTCATGTCATCTGTATGGGATTATTTCTCAGCCTTCCGGGCCGCGTACATGATTTTAAGCGCCGAGCATCTTCTCAGCTCCTGTTTCACGTCCGTCACAATACCCATTGTCGTATTTTCGTCAGCTCTGATTGAGACCGTCATGAACGACCTGTCGGCCTCGCTCTTGGAGTCACGCTCCGCCGCGATGAAGTCACGGATGTCATCGACTGTCTTGAAGGAATCGTTCAGCTGGATTCGCGAGTCCGTTCCGAACTGCGACTGGAGGTGTTTCGCCGGCGTTCCTATGTTTATGTAGGATGCCAGATCCTTCCTTTCCAGTTTCACCACCTCTGTCGCCTCCGGAAGTTTCACGATGACCTTGTTCTCCGTCTTGCGGAGGTTCGTCGTCACCATGAAGAAGAACAGGAACATGAACACGATGTCCGACGTTGATGACGTGCTGGCCATCGGGGTCGATTTCTTCTCGTCTTTTCTGAATTTTGACATATCCTGAATCTCCTATCTTTTTGAAACATCCTTAGGCTCGGCCTCGGAAATCTTCTGAGGAACAGCCTCGCGAACGATTTTCTGCTGATCTTCGGTGAGCCTTTCATAAGGCTTTCCGTAATTTGCGCGTGAGAAATCGTTGCGAATCTCGTTTATAGCCTTGACCAGCTCGTTCTGAACGGCGATGTAGGCCTGATAGCTTGTGCCTCGGTCGTTCTGGAGAGAAATCACGCCCTCGGAAACCGGATATGCTCCGAATCCCTCAATGTCCTTGATTTTCTTCTCCGGCAACTTCGGGTCGTCGGACGGGTTGGTAAGGAATTCCTTGATTTTATCTTTCAATTGGCTGACATCCATCGCTTCGTTCCCGGCGAAAAGCCTGTCCGCAGAATTAATCTTCACAATGATGATATTGCGTCGATTGACTTTCTGGTCCTCGGCCTTCTGATTTTCTGCCGGCATCGGCGGAAGACGGCGCTGCAAGCCCGAATCCTGATTCATCGTCGTGGTCATCAGGAAGTAGCAGAGCAACAGGAACGCGATGTCCGCCGTAGAACTCGAATTTATTTCTGGTGTCTTTTTGTTGGCCATGATTGTCGATTATTTATTGCGTACCGCGCTTACCACGGCTCCGACCAGGATTGCAAGGACTGCTCCCGCGCAGGAGAGATAAGCGACATTCAGTATGGTGTCAGTAAACTTGAGCATTCCCGGTGTGGTCTGCACGGTGGAATTGGTGAGTTCCGAACCCGGAGCCAGCACATACGCGATGCCGATGACTGCGGCCGCTATCACAAGACCCACTGCGAAACTGATGAGTTTCTTCGGATTGTTCTTGACGGTGAAGAAAAGTCCCAGCAGGATGACGGCGAGCACAGCGATTCCAATCAGAGCATACGCGCAGTAAAACAGGATGTCGGTGGCTATTCCGTCAGCAGTCGTAAAACCGTATGCCATTCCGAAAACCGTAAGGCCTACACCGATGAGGATAAGTACCCACTTGATTATTTTAACTACTTTTGCGTACATTGTGTTCCCGATTTATTTTTCCTGATATTTCACAACGATGTCGATGAGACTGATGGAAGCGTCCTCCATTTCGATGGTGCGCTTTTCAATCTGAGCGAGGATGTAGTTGTAGAACACCTGAAGAATCATGGCGACAATCAGACCGCCGACAGTCGTAATCAAGGCGACCTTCATACCTCCTGCGACAATGTTAGGGGAGATGTCACCGGCTGCCTGGATTGCATCGAACGCCTGGATCATACCGACGACAGTTCCCAAGAATCCGAGTGAAGGGGCGATGGCGATGAAGAGGGAAATCCAGCTCAGCCCGCTTTCCATGAGGCTCATCTGAACGGAGCCGTAAGAGACAACTGTCTTCTCGACAACATCAACGCCCTGATCCATACGGAGGAAGCCCTGATAGAAGATGCTTGCGACAGGACCGCGGGTGTTGCGGCAAACTTCTTTCGCAGCCTCGGCTCCACCTTCCGCAAGAGCCTTTTCAATTTCCTCGAGAAGCTTCTTGGTGTTGGTCTTGGAGAATGCGAGATAGATGATGCGCTCAATTGCTATGGCAAGACCGAGGATGAGGCAGAGAACGATAGGCGCCATATACAGAGGGTCACCCTCAATGAACTTAGTCTTCAGTGCCTGGTGAAGCGGAACTTCCTCCTGAGCTGCCGTCAATTCGGCAAGTGACTTCACCTCCGATGGAGCTGCGGCGACTTCTTCAGTGGCGTCTGCCGCTGACTCCTGTGCCGTTGCAATCTGAGCAGAAAAGGCCATCAAGCCGATAGCCGCCAAAAACATTAAAACTTTTTTCATAACGTTTTTTGATAATTAATACTATTAAATTGTTTGTTTCCCGTTAAAAGTGTCATCATCCTCAAGTCCGGTCGCATGCCCGACACGCCGCCAGAACCTTGAAAATCGGTGCAATTTAGGAATAAAAAATCATACAAAAAAATATTTGCCGGGATATTTGAACACAAAACATTGCGGGAAGCGTCATCGGCGGGGTCTGAACGCCGCCAGGTCAGACGGTGATTTCCCCTCTGAGATTCCGTTCGAGCTTCCGTTCCACGGCCGCATTGTCCGAACTTTCCCCGAGAAGAACGAAAAGTTTTGCCAGCGCGCTCTCCGTGGTGCTGTCGTAGCCGTTGAGCACCCCCGCCTGCTTGAGGCATTTCCCCGTCGCGTAGATGTCCATATTGACGGAACCGGACGGGCATTGGGTGACGTTCAGAAGAATCTTGCCCATGTCATGAGCCTCCCTCACGAGGGACAGGAACCATTCCGAGGACGGGGCGTTCCCGGAGCCGTAGGTCTCTATCACGACAGCACGCGTGCCCGCCCCGCAGAGGATGTTCCGCACGACCTCCGAGGTGATCCCGGGATGAATCTTCAGAATCGAGACCCTCGTGTCGAGCCTCTTGTGGAACACCGGCGGCCGGTTCCAGTCCCGCGGCCTGAGTATGAGGGACGAGTTGTAGCGTATGCTGATTCCGGCCTCGGCAAGCGGAGGAAGATTTTCGCTGCAGAACGCCTTGAAATTGTCCGAACTCATCTTTGTCGTGCGGTTCCCGCGCATGAGCAGGTTGTCGAAACAGATGCAGACCTCGGGGACGAGCGCATGCCCGTCAGCATCCTTCGCCGAGGCAATCTCCACTGCGGAAATCAGGTTTTCCTTGCCGTCGGTGCGCGGAGTCCCTATCGGAAGCTGGCTCCCGGTGAAAATCACGGGTTTGGTCAGCCCCCCGATCATGAAACTTACGGCCGAAGCGGAATAGGACATGGTGTCCGTCCCGTGAAGCACGACGAACCCGTCATATTCGTCATATCGGCTCTCAATCAGCTCGACGAGGGTCAGCCACATCGAGGGTTCCACGTCGGATGAGTCTATTATCGGATTGAACGACCAGGAGTCTATGCGGCAGGCGAACTTCGCGAGTTCCGGGACTTCGTCCAGAATCTGGCTGAAATTGAAGGGTTTGAGAGTGCCGTCCGCCGGATCGGACTTCATGCCTATGGTTCCGCCGGTGTATATTATGAGTATGGATGACTTGCTGCTGCCCGTTTTCATATTCCAAAAAGTTTTTCAGCGTTGGATGTCGTGACGGATGCGACTTCATCGACGGGAATCTCCTTCAGCCCGGCGAGCTTAGCTGCGATTACCGGGATATATGAACTCTCGTTCCGCGTGCCGCGATATGGAACCGGCGCAAGATAGGGGGCGTCAGTTTCAAGGACTATGCGTTCGAGCGGGATATGTTTCACCGTCTCGGCAATCGAGGCTCTCTTGAAAGTCAGCACGCCGCCGATGCCCACGAACCAGTCTCCGTAACGGTCCAGTTCACGGAATGTCTCAATGCTGCCGCCGTAGGCGTGGAAAACGCCGCGCAGCCCCCTGCCCCGGAAGCCGTCGAGAACCCCGAGAACCTGCGCCGTAGCCTCCCGGTTGTGGATTATGACCGGAAGATTCAGTTCAAGCGCGAGTTCAATCTGGGAGCGGAACAGCTCTATCTGCACGTCAAGATTGTCGCTGCGCCAATGCAGGTCAATCCCTGTCTCCCCGATGGCGACAATCTTCCTGTCTGCATATTCCCGCAGTCTGTCAAGTTCATCCTGCGGGTTGTCCCCGATTTCCGTGGGGTGAAGGCCGAGGCACGGATACGCGATTCCGGGAAACTCTCCGCACAGGGCGAACATGGCTTCCCTCACCGAACTGTCGGTGTCCGGCATCACGATTTTCGTGACTCCGGCATCGACGGCCCGGCGGACCGCCCCCGCGCCGTCACCCTCGTATGCGGCATCGTAGAGATGCGAATGCGTGTCAATGTAATTCAGCATAAGAAACGCTCACTAAGTAATCCTTAAAAAATCTCCACCAATTTATTTTTTAACGCTTACTAAACGCATGCAAATGTACGAAACTGTTTTGAATTCCCCCTCAAAACCCGCATCACCCGAAACCAGCCTTATTTGCTCGAAGTCAGCCTTACTTCAAACTCCCCCCGCTCACGCTCTCCTTATCGTGCAGCGCCGGAGCAGGTCGACGCTTATCATCCCGTCGCCCTCAAGCAGCGAGGTCAGTTCCGACACGTTCCTGTGGGACAGGCCCGTCGCCGCGCACAGCGATTCGATGTCAATCCCGCGGCTGTCCCTGATTTTCAGAAGGATGTCCGTCATAGCGGAAATCTTCTCCTCCGGAAGCAGCCTGGAATAACGGGCGTTTATCCTGCTGCGGTAATCATGCTCCGGAACATCCCGGGAAACACCACGGGAAACACCACGGGGAACACCACCGGAAACTCCACGGGGAACGCCACCGGAAACACCACGGGAAACTCCACGGGAAACGCCTCCGGAAACACCACGGGAAACATCCGCCTGCGCACCGGGGCCGCGGACGGCGTTCCCCGCCCCCGGAGACCGCCCCTCCGCGAGCAGCCCGAGCCTGAACGCGAGTCCGTCGAGGGAATCGACAATCTCCGCCACCCCTTCCCTTATGAGATGGTTGCAGCCCTGAGAACGGATGTCATCGCCGCGCCCTGGCAGCGCGAACACCGCCCTGTCGTAGGAGAAAGCCAGACGGCAGGTCATCATCCCGCCGCCCTTCACCGCCGACTCCACGAGAATCACACTGTCGCTCAATCCTGCGATTATCCTGTTGCGGCGGATGAAATTCACGGCGACCGGAGCCGTTCCGGGAGGATAGTCCGTTACAAGCGCACATCCGGGCAGCCCGGCGATACGCTCGGCGAAATCCCTGTGGCGGGAGGGATAGACGGTGTCCGGGCCGGTGGCCATCACGGCTATGGTCGGCAGTCCGCACTCCACTGCGGTCCTGTGCGCCGCGATGTCAGTCCCGTACGCCAGACCGCTCACGATGCACGGCTCCGCGCCCGACTCCGCCAATGTCCGGATTATGTCCCCACACCACTGCTCTCCGTAAGGAGTAATGTCCCTCGTACCGACCACCGCCACATAATGCCCTCTCCCGAAGACCTCCCCCGGAGGGCTTCCGCCGCGGACGAACAGCCCCACGGGCGCATCCTCACAGTTTCTGAGGCGCTCCGGATAGCAGTCGGAAGTCATCCCGATGAAATCCCCTCCCGACGCCCGCGTGGCACTGAGCGCCGCCTCCGCCCTGTCAAGTTCCTCCCCGCAGATTCGCCCGCGATATTTGCTGTATGGGCCGAACACGCCGTCCTTTTCGGTCTCGGTCAGCGCGAACACCGCAGATGCGCTGCCGAGGCTCTCCAGCAGAGCGCCCGCAATCCTCGGCTCGTACCCGAAGATTGTGTTCAGCGCGCAGAGACAGACTGTTTCATAGTTGCTTTCCATCCGTAAACATAAGTTTGTTAACCACCCCTGGCCGGCGGGATTCCGCGTACTCCCGCAAAGGCATTTCCGCAAATTTATGTCAGACAAAAAGAAAAAACCGCCGATTCGAAATTTCCGAACGGCGGTTTTTTCTTTTTTTATGTTTTTTTGCTCTTTTTGACATTCCCGATGAAACCACGGGAGCGCCGCGGCTTCAGACAATCAGCAGCGCATCTCCGTAAGGCCCGAACTTATAGCCCTCGTCAAGCGCGACCTTGTAGGCGTGCATCACTTTTTCGTAGCCGCCGAAAGCAGCCACGGACATCAGCATGGTCGATTCCGGAAGGTGGAAATTGGAGACAATCGAATCAGGAACGACAAAACGGTAGGGAGGGAATATGAATTTGTTAGTCCATCCGTCATACGGCTTCACTTCGTCGTTCGTGGTCACGAATGTTTCAAGCCCGCGCATCACGGTGATTCCCACAGCAAGCACCCTGTGTCCGTTTCTTTTCGCGGTGTTTATCACCTCGGCGGACTCCGGAGTTATTATGAGCCTCTCGGAATCCATCTTGTGTTTGGAAAGGTCTTCGACATCGACGGAGCGGAAATGGCCTATCCCCATGTGCAAGGTTATGAACGTCTTGTTTATATCCTTGAGTATCATCCTGTTGAGCAGTTCGCGACTGAAGTGGAGTCCGGCGGCCGGAGCGCACACCGCCCCCTCTTCCGTGGCGAATATGGTCTGGTAGTTTTCCGCATCCTCCTTCGTCACCGCAGGTTTCACCCACTTCGGGACAGGCGTTTCGCCGAGCGAGAAGAGCACATCCTTGAACTCGTCGTAGCCGCCGTCATAGAGGAAACGGAGAGTCCTTCCGCGGGATGTGGTGTTGTCAATGACTTCTGCCACAAGGCTTTCGTCGTCTCCGAAATAGAGTTTGTTGCCAATCCTTATCTTGCGGGCCGGATCGACGATGACATCCCACAGCCGCTGTTCACGGTTGAGTTCCCGGAGAAGAAAAACCTCAATCTCCGCGCCGGTCTTCTCCTTCCTGCCGTAAAGCCGCGCAGGAAACACCCGGGTGTTGTTCAGCACGAATGTGTCACCCTTTCCGAAATAGTCGATTATATTCTTGAAAATCTTATGCTCGATTTCTCCGCTGTCCTTATGGAGTACCATCAGACGGCACTCGTCACGCCACACAGGCGGTTCGGACGCAATCCTGTCAGCCGGGAGGCTGAAATTAAACTGTGAAAGTTTCATATGTCGTATGTTGTTTTATTCCCCGCCTAAGTTCAGCAAGTATTTTATGCAAGTTTTTATGCACGCATTTTCTTTCAGGCAAGTATATATTATACGACATTTTCAAGATTTTGTTTCACTAATTCAGTAAAAAATCAAAGCGGCCGTCCGTCCGACGCCGCAGGCCGCCTTTCAGATGCCACGCCCCCTGAATACTTCCACAATCGAGGGGAAAGTATTCTGCAGATACGCCGGCAGCGACGACCGCGGCACCCACGCGGCCTTGGAAATGTCCTCCTCACGCTGCGGGGTGAGGTCTGTCGGGTCATTGTAGAGCATGTCAAACCACCATGTGTGCTTGAGATGCCACATCCCGTTGCGCCGGTAGCAATGGTCCGTAACGCAAATCAGCTCCCGGAGAATCAGCTGGTTCACCCCCGTCTCCTCCTGCACCTCACGCAAAGCGCAGGTCTGAATGGTCTCCCCGGCCTCCTGATGTCCTTTGGGGAGATCCCACATACCGTTGCGGTTTATCAGCAGATAGTCTCCGCGACGGTTCGAGACCAGCCCCCCGCCGGCACAGACCTGCACAAATTCGGCGCATATCTTCTGATAGGTCTGTTCCACATTCGGAGTGGGGATATATACCCTCTGGAGTGAATCGGACATCTCGAACATGTCGATGAGCTCGTGCGTGCCGAACCTGTCCGCCAGCTGGAAAACCACCGCATTCGGGTCATAAAGGGCGGATTCCGTCGGCGGGCATATCAAGATGCACCGCTTTTCAAAATATATCCTGTGCATTTCCATCATTCCGCAGCCTGCGTCGCGGCGGGCAATTCTGAAAGTTTTTATAAATTTGCAATATGATGCCGTCCGACGGATGCAAAGATACGGTTTTCCGCGGACACGACAACATTACGGGAAATAAAGACTCCTGCCAAACAAATAGAGAATCATGGTAACTTACAACAGCAAGAAAGGTACGGTGGCCAAGGCTCCGTATGAACTTTATATGGCACTGACCGACCTGAGGAACATCGCGAACATGATTCCGCAGGATAAGAAAGAGGGCGTGACTGTCGACTGCGACAGCATTCACGCGAAAGTGCAGGGCTTCGACATAGGGGTGAGAATCGTGGAGAGAACCCCCTATTCGAGAATCGTGCTCAAAGATGACGGAGCGCCGTTCAATTTCAGCATCAGGCTCAATTTCGAACCGGCCGTCTCAGCTTCGCAGACGGTGTTCAGCATCGATGTCGACGCCGACCTGAATTTCATGATGAAAACTTTGCTCGGCTCCAAAATCAAGACAGCCCTCGACAAGGTTGTCGACGGTCTTGCCGACGCTTCCGAGGGCAGGATGCCGGAGGGGTTCGACGCCTCGAAGTTCGGATTCTGATTCCGGAGGGCGATGAACAGTCTGGCTTTCGGGAAATACCTCGAAGATGTTTTCGGCAGTAATGGAGCCGCAAAGGTTCTGGAGGCGCTTGAGCGCCCGCCGTCCGTTTCCGTGCGCCTCAACCCCGCAAAATGGAGAAGCGGCGCAGAGGTGGGGGAAATCGCGGGGATGAAAATCTCCGAAAGAATCCCGTGGTGCGGCAGCGGATATTTTCTGGAAAGACGGCCGGTGTTCACACTTGACCCGGTGATGCATTCCGGAGCCTATTATGTACAGGACTCTTCCTCGATGTTCGTCGGGTTCGTGTTCAGACAAGTTCTCCGGGAAATGCTTCGGGAAAGGGCGGAGACGGCTGCGGGAAGAATTCCTGAAAAGGAAGGATACGGAGGAACGGTGCCGCGGACGGAACCCGTAAGGGTGCTTGACCTGTGCGCCGCGCCCGGGGGTAAGACGACCGACATAGCCTCGGGACTGCGGGAGATGCTCGGTGACGGGTTTCTGCTGGTTTCCAACGAGGTGATGAAAAACAGAGCCGGGACGCTCGCCGACAATGTCGCGCTGTGGGGCGACCCGAACGTGGTCGTGACCTCGGCCGACCCTGCGGCTTTCGCAGGTCTCGCCGGATTCTTCGACATCATTCTGACAGACGTGCCGTGCTCAGGCGAGGGGATGTTCAGAAAAGACGAAGCCGCTGCTGAACAGTGGTCGGAAGAAACCGTTGAACTGTGCGCGGCAAGGCAGCGGAGGATACTCGCTGATGTCTGGCCGGCCCTCGCTCCGGGTGGTATGCTGATTTACTCGACCTGCACTTTCAACCGGATGGAGAATGACGGAAATGTCGGCTGGATAGCCTCGGAACTCGGGGCGGAACCGCAGAATATGGACTGCCCGTTCGACGGCCCGGTACGGACTGCTTTCGGATTCTCGCTCGCCCCGGGGCTTGTGCGCGGTGAGGGGCAGTACTGCGCGGTGCTGAGTAAGAACGGTGCGGGAAATGCCGGAAAGGGAAGTGACGGGAAGGGAAGTGCCGAAAAGGAAAATGCCGGCATGAACCAAGACGAAGAGAAGTTCCGCAGAGAAAATCTCCGGAAACGGAATTTCAGAAATTGCGGCCGTGGGAATGACGGCCACGGGAAACGGGAGAATGCGGCGGCATTCTCCGCAGCGGTGTCTTCGACAGAGCTTGAGGGATTGTTCTCAACCCCTGTCTGCTTCAGAGAAAGGAATGGCCTGACTGTCGCCGTGCCGCAGCGCATCGGGGCAGAACTCGCCGCAGTCGAGTCCTGTCTGAAGCCTCTCACGGCGGGAGTGGCTGTCGGAACGGTGAAAGGCGGCAGGCTTGTCCCTTCGGCCGACCTCGCGCTGACGACGGTTCTCCGGGAGAATGCGTTCCCGAATGCCGAACTCGACAAAAAAGCCGCGCTGGAATTTCTCCACCGCGACAGCATAAGACTCGAGGATGCGCCTCAAGGATATGTGACCGTCTCCTACAAAGGCTTCAGACTCGGTTTCGTGAAGAACATAGGCTCACGATGCAACAACCTCCACCCCATGTCCCGAAGAATCCTGATGAGCATCCTCTAACGCTTTCTGCAAGGTTTTGTCAATGCCCACGTAGAAACGGTAGAAAGCCTCTTCGCCAATCTTCGAATAGCGCCCGACAAGCGCCTTGATCTGCACCATCATATACTCCTCGGACTCCTCCCACTCCCCTTTCTTCGGTTTCAGCCCGTCTTTTGATGCGGCATATTCAAGGAACTGCCTGTCGAGATGCTTGGAGTCCAACCACTTCTCCAGCTGCCCGAAATCGTCAATCCGGGCAAGTTCGTAGCGGTACTTGTCAAACATCGCGCTCGCGAATCGCATGGAGGTCGCCTTCCTGTTGCATTGGATGTAGAAATTCGACGCCCGGGTGGTGTCCATCGGAACGAATATGTCCGGGATTATGCCTCCGCCTCCATACACGGCGCGGCCGCCGGCCGTATAATAGACCTCGTCCCTGTTGACCCTGATGCTGTCGGCATCAGTCAGTTCCCCGTGGGCATAGCGTTCGTAGATGTCGTAGGCGTAGTCGTCGCCGTAAGGCTTCTGGATGCAGCGCCCTGACGGGGTGTAGAACCTCGCCACCGTAAGCCTCAGGCCGCTGCCGTCATTGAAGTTTATGGGTTCCTGAACCAGTCCCTTCCCGAACGAACGCCGTCCGATTATCACTCCCCTGTCGTTGTCCTGCATGGCTCCGGCGAAGATTTCGCTCGAAGAAGCGGAACCCTCGTCAATCAGCACGGACAGTTTCACATCCTTGAGCGTGCCCCGTCCGTCAGCGTCCAGATCCGAACGCGAACGGTGCAGACCCTCCATATAGACGACCTTGTCGCCTTTTTCAAGGAACTCGTTGCAGAGCATATAGGCCTGGTCGAGATAGCCCCCGGTGTTTTCACGGAGGTCGAAAATCAGGTGGTTCATGCCCTGCGCGCGGAGGTTCGTCACTGCGGATATGAACTCGACATAGGTCGTCCTCGTGAATTTCGTGAGTTTAAGATAAGCTGTCACCGGATCGAGCATGAAGGCCGCATCCACGCAATGCACCGGAATCTTCCCTCTGGTGATGTCGAAAGGGATAGTTTCACCGCTGCGGTTCACGGTAATCGTGACCTTGCTCCCGGAAGGGCCTTTCATGAGCCTGACCATCGAGTCCTGCGGGGTCTTCTTCCCCGCTATGGTCTTCTCATCAACGCGCAGGATTCTGTCGCCCTGCATGAGCCCGGCCTTTTCCGACGGGCCGCCGGGGATGACGCTGAGCACTATGGCCGTGTCGTTGGGAACATTGAACTGTATGCCTATGCCCTCGAAATTGCCGGCGAGTTCAGTCTCGGACTCCTTGAGTTCGACGGGAGGAAGATAAATGGAATGGGGGTCGAGTTTCCCCATCGCCGCAACCACCGCAGCGTCGGTCATAGCCTTCTGGTCTATCGTATCGACATAATTCTCCTGAATCTGCTCGAGAATCAGGTTCAGCTTGCGCCAGCGGTCATAATCGCCGTCAAACTCCTTCGCCGGAGAGACGGCCTTAATGACCGTCAGACATGCGAGAACCCCGATCAGAACTCCCAGCAGGGCTGAAACCAGAGCATAGGTATTGCGTTTCATAACAATCTATTCATCAACCTGTTCAACTTCAATCCCGGCACGCTCCAGCAGCTCCACCCCGTCCGTGAGACGGTAGGAGTCCTTGTAGACCACGCGCCTGATGCCGGCCTGAATGATGAGTTTCGCACATTCGACGCACGGGGAAGCCGTAACATAGAGGGTAGCCCCCTCGCTGCTGTTGCCGGATTTCGCAACTTTCGTGATTGCATTGGCCTCCGCATGGAGCACATAAGGCTTGGTGACCCCGTTTTCATCCTCGCAGACATTCTCGAATCCGGACGGAGTCCCGTTGTAGCCATCGGAGATTATCATCCTGTTCTTCACAAGAAGCGCCCCCACCTGACGGCGTTTGCAGTAGGAATTGCGGGCCCAGACCGCCGCCATCTCAAGATATGCCCTGTCAAACTTTTCCATAAGATTCTCCCGATAAAGATCCCGTGCAAATCTCC
>CAVDEO010000001.1:0-37079 GCA_963607915.1 bacterium | reverse complement strand
GGCGTGCGCTCAAAGTCCTCCGGCATGATTTCCACGGTCTTGACCCGAGCATAGTTAGGCAGTTCCCTGTTCGCCTCTTCGACCAGAGACTCGAGACGGGTCCGGAGGGCGTCGCCCGAGAAACCGTCGATTTCCGCCTGATGAAGATCCGGATAGATGAGGGCGGTGAGTGCCCCGTTATCCTCAATCACAAGAGAATCAACGACATACATAAGACTGTTCAGTACGGTTTCGATTTCTTCCGGATATATGTTCTGTCCCGACGGACCGAGAATCATGCACTTGGAACGGCCCTTGAGATAGAGATATCCGTCCTTGTCGAGCACTCCCATATCCCCGGTTCTGAACCATCCGTCCTCCGTGAACACGGCATCCGTCGCCTCCTGATTCTTATAGTATCCGAGGAAAACATTATCCCCTTTGACGAGAACCTCGCCCGGAACATTCTCCGGGTCGGATGAATTTATCTTTATCGTCATGTTCGGCGCAGCCTTTCCGCATGAATACAGCCTCGTCGTCTCCCAGTCGTCATAAGCGATGATCGGGCCGCACTCGGTCATTCCGTAACCGACGGTGAAGGGGAAATGTATCTTGCGGAAAAATGCCTCCACATCCTTGTTGAACGCGGCGCCTCCGATGATGATCTCGTGGAACCGCCCGCCGAAGGCGTTCACGAGTTCAACTTTCACCTTGTTGAGTATCAGCTGGTCAAGCAGCGGCACATGCAGCATCTGCCTGATTCCGTTCTTCTCCAGCACAGGACGCACCTTGTTCCTGTAAATCTTCTCTATGACAAGAGGTACGGAAATCACGAGGTCAGGCTTCACCTCCTCAAGCGCCTCCATAATGATCTTCGGACTCGGGATACGTGTGAGGAAATGCACGTGAACACCCTTATAAAGCTGGTAGAGCACCTCGAACATAAGCCCGTACATATGTGCGGAAGGCAGCATTGCGACGATGTTCGACTTATTGTCCATATAAGGGCATGCGACTGCGGCGAACTCGATGTTCGACTGGATGGTGCGGTACGGAATCATCACGCCCTTCGAGAATCCGGAAGTTCCGGAAGTGTAATTGATGAGCGCGAGTTCATCCGGCTTGTCCTCATGGTAGTTCATGTCCTGCGGTCCGAAAGACTCGGGATATTTCTTGCCGAACAGGACGTTGAGATGTTCGCGGGCATATGTAATCTCTTCCGTGGCCGAATATATGAGAGTGAATGTGTCCGTTCTCACAATTGCTTGAACATCAGGCATCTCCGTCTCCGAAAGTCCTTCCCATACTGTCGGGTCGACAAACAGGACACGGGCCTCGGAATGATTCACAAGATGGTGTATGTTGCCCGGCTTGAATTCATGAAGTATGGGGACCGGCACAGCGCCGTAAGTCATCGAGGCAAGGAAGGAAACCGCCCAGTTCACCTGATTCCTCGCGCAGATTGCCACTTTCGCGCCTTTCTGAAGACCGCAGTGTTCGAAGAGAACATGGATTTTCGCTATCCTCTCCGCCAAATCGCGGTAAAAGATCGTAGTGCCCCTGTAGTTCGAAAGTGCAGGACATTCCCAGTTGTCGCGGAATGTCTGCTCGAACATCTTGTTCACTGATTTGTAAGTCATTTCAATAATTGTTGCGTCCGCCGGAAAACCCGGCGGAACCGGTTACTTTATCTTTATCTTCTGTGTCTTCCCGCTGTAGCTCACGGCCGAAAGCGAACCGTCCTCCTCAAGCTTGACGGCGGTGTCGGGCTTCAGCATCGAGTCGCCGCTGAAATCAGTCAGCGCCTGACCTCCCATGAACGGAAAAATCAGCGTCTGCCTTGAAGTCCTGACCACCCAGAATGACTTCTGCCCCGAAACCGCGCGCTCCGGCAGCGAAACAATCGTGTCGTCCGAGGTGATGTCACTCCAGCCTTCCGGGACTTTACCCTGAAGGTTGTACATCCTTATCGTGTTGTCTTCATGAAGCACGAGGATGTTGTATTTCTTCGCTCCGCCGAAGTCATAGACCGCAGGCCCGAGCGCAATTTTCTTGCCGAGTCCGACCGGGAAAGGATTGACAAAGCGCCCGAGCCTGTCCAGCAGCCATATTTCCGACCCTGACCCGAAGAGGAACTGGATTTTTCCGTTCGCGAAATAGTCGATATTTGAAACCGTTCCGCAAAGTTTCCCGGAGAATGGCACTGTCCAGACCCCCTTCCCGTTCTCGTCCCGGAGGCTGATTGTCATATTGGGATTCTGGATGAGCGTATTGTTCTTTCCCGTGGCGCAGTTTTTCACCGTAAAAGGTCCGTCCGGAACGGAGATGTGCACGTCACGTTCGGTTTCCGGAGCCTTCGACCTTTTCATTTCAGCGCGCGTGACGAGGAAATCGATGCCCGGAGACGACTTCCTGTCGGAAGATATGCACAGGAACGACGGCATTATGTCACATTCCGACAGCTTCCGGGAAATCACGGGCGAAACTGACGGGTCAAACGCGGACACGGCGAGGGAAGCGTCCTCATCCGCCGAGAAATATGATATTACGGTGCCCGAGGACGGAATCGAGGATTTCAGCCCCGCATCGCACAGTTTCGAGTACAGACTGTATTCAAGCGCCCTCCCCGAAGACCATTCCTCCACGGCTTCACGGCTTCCGGTGACGAGCCATCCGTTCACCGCCGCGCAGCAGCTCTCGTCCTCCCGTTGGAAAAGGCTTCCGAAAAGCGCGGCGAGCCATCCCGCCTTCTCAAACGGCAGGACTCCGTCAGTATCCTTGAGTCTCCGCCCTCTCACGAGATTCACCGTCCTGAGGGCATCGGCGCAGCGGAATGACGCGACTGCGACCTCCTCCGGCTTCAGGGAGGAGAACCATGCGGCGGGGGAAACGCCTGCGGATTTTGTGAAGGCATCCCGGGTCTTCTTCACTTCGGAAAGTTTCATGAGTTTGTCGAGCCATCCGTCGTACGCCTCCTCATATTCGGAAACGGAAGAAAGCGGAACGGAAAGAGCCCACACGGTGTAGGATGGAAGTATTCCGAAGACCTCGGATGAAGCGGACTTGAGAGATGAAATGACATTGATGAAATCCGTCTTCTGACCAGAAAGCGCAGTGCCGTAGAGTTCAACTCCGGATTCGGAAAAAGCCATCTCCAAGCCGCACCATCCGGAGAATGAACACAGGAATTTGTGGTATTTCCGGAAAGAAGAGTTCAGAATCGCCGGCAGAATCTGATCCGCGTCGGAAGCGGAAACGAAAAGCGCCGATTTTGCACGGACGCGTTCCTGCAGTTCGGCAAAGCCTTCGGAATCATAGATTGACACGCCGTCGTTGAGATGACGGAGAGCGGAATTTACAAGGTTGTCTTCGGTAGATATAATAAGCAGCCGGCGGCCGCGCAGTTTCGGCTCCACCGACAGAATCTTTGAACAGTCACAGTCCACCGCAGTCAGGCCGCAGTCGCCGGCAAGCCCGGACAGCGTGCTGACTTCTCCGTCAAGGTTCGTGTCTCCGGCCCGCCCGGCATCGAGGATGAAGAGCGGTACCAGTTTTTTGGAGTAGGACAGAGAGACCACGAGAGGACTTTCCGAAAGTTCCGGGAGCTGTCCGATTGAAGACGACAACTTTCTCAGGAATGCATCCGCGCCTTTTTTCTGCGTCTCGGAAACCGCCGTGACCGCCACGGCCGTCTTCAAATCGGCAAATTTCACCACCGCGACGGCATTCGACGGGATCGCGCAGAACAGCGGTTCCGACTTTTTCGACTGCGAAGTCCGGGAATCCGCGCCGGAGCCTCCGAACAGCACGGCGACGAGCACGACGATGCTGAGCACCATGGCCGCCAGCACGGAAAGTCCGGCGACAAGAGTTTTTTTGTTCATGGTTACCACTGGTTTGAAACTGGCAGCCGAGTCCTATCTCACGGCGACTGCCTCAATCTCAATCTTCACTCCGAGAGGAAGAGCCGCCACCTGAAAGCAGGCGCGGGCAGGCATCCTGTCGGTAAAATATTCCGCATATACGGCATTCATCGCCTTGAAGTCGGCCATATCGGCGAGAAGAACGGTGGTCTTCACGACATCGGCACAGGAAAGCCCCGCTTCAGCGAGAATCGCCACGACATTCTTCAGAGCCTGAGCCGACTGTTCCTCAATCGTATCCGGAATGCTTCCGTCCGCCGGATTCACCGGAATCTGCCCTGAAATCCAGACTGTCCCGTTCACTTCAACCGCCTGAGAGTAAGGCCCGACGGCTTTCGGAGCATTCTCCGTCGCTATAATCTTCTTCATATTCATTGCATTTCGTACTTCATCCCAAAGGATTCCCGCCCGACGGATTCCGCCACTGCGGAACTTCGGGCAAGTTCTTTCCGTTTCTCCTGTCAGAAATATCTTCAAGGATGGGCAAAGGTACGAAAAAAGGATGACTTGCTGCCAAATCATCCCTTTTTCGTAGTCCCGAGCAGAATCGAACTGCTATCTAAAGTTTAGGAAACTTCCATTCTATCCGTTGAACTACGGGACCATCAGAAAAGAAGAGGGACTACTCGCCCTTCTTCTCTATAATCTGACGGCCACGGTAGTAGCCGCACTCAGGACATACTCTGTGGAACATTATGGTTGCACCGCAGTTTGAGCAGGTTGCAAGTGTAGGGACCACAGCGACATCGTGAGTTCTTCTCTTGTCACGCCTCTGTTTGGAGGCCTTTCGTTTCGGATGTGCCATATTATTTTACTTTTAATTATTTATTATCTCATATCTTCTTCGCTGAACATGCCCCTCAATGCGGCGAAAGGGCTGTCGGAACCGGCTTCCCGGGAAGCCCCCGGAACAGGGCCGCTTTCGGAACCTCCCCCGAAGCCGCAGAGATGCTTCAGAGCCTCGGGATTGCACCCGCCCTCTCCATGGTGACGCTGGAGCGGCAGACTCAGGCATACATAATCATAAGCCGTCTGGCTCAAGTCAAGTTCCGCATTGTCCCGGGAAAGGCAGAGCACTTCCCTCTCCCCTTCCTGCTGATCCTGTGCCTGACCGTCACCGAACTTCACTTCAAGAAGCACTGTGCGGCGGACAGGAAGCACGAGGTCTTCAAGACATCTGTCGCATTCGACCGTCACATTCCCTTCAAGCGTCATGTCTATCCCGACATAGCTCCCGCTCTTGTCTGCGGTCACGACCGTCCTGACATCCGCGTCGAGGATTTCCGAATTTCCAAATTCAACAAAGAACTCCTTGCTCAACCTCCCCTCAAACACCGTTTTCCCGGAAGGCAATCCATTCAGAGCTATAAGTAAAAAATTCTCCATAGACACTAAAATAGATTTGAGCCTGCAAAGGTAGAAATAAATTTTGCTAAAATCAATTCTATCCGCGAGTTTTTGTCCTCCCCGGAATACGCCCCCTTCTTTCCGGAGTTCTATTCCGCATCCGCAGAAGCGCCGGAACGCCTCTTGCGCTCGGTTTCGTCAAGGATTATCTTTCTCAGTCTCATCGACTTGGGCGTCACTTCGACAAGTTCGTCCTCCTGAATGTACTCAAGCGCCTCTTCAAGCGAAAAGACAATCGGAGGCGGGAGCATGACCTTGTCGTCGCTGCCGGACGCACGCATGTTCGTGAGCTTCTTGGTCTTGCAGATGTTGATGTTCAAGTCCCTCTCGCGGGTGTGCTCGCCGACCACCTGACCGGCATAAATCTCCACGCCGGGGTCGATGAAGAAACGTCCCCTGTCCTGAAGCTTGTCCATAGAATACGCGACCGAAACTCCGGTTTCAAGCGAAACGAGGGAGCCGTTGGTCCTGCGCTCGATGTCGCCCTTGTACGGCTCGTAATCCTTGAAGCGGTGGGCGACGACCGCCTCTCCCTGGGTGGCGGTGAGCAGGTTGCTGCGGAGTCCCATCAGACCTCTCGCCGGAATGTCGAATTCGAGATGGGTGCGGTCGCCCCGGTTTTCCATATGGATGAGGGCGGCCTTGCGGCGCGTTGAAATCTCGATTGCCTTGCCGACGAACTCCTCAGGAACATCGATGGTAAGGTTCTCTATCGGCTCGCAGCGCTGCCCGTTGATGGTCTTGTCCAGCACTTTCGGCTGACCGACCTGAAGTTCGAAGCCCTCGCGGCGCATGGTTTCGATGAGGACGGAGAGATGAAGCACGCCTCGTCCATAGACGATGAAAGAGTCGGCGTTAGGACCCGGTTTCACGCGCAGGGCGAGGTTCTTCTCGAGTTCCTTCTCCAGACGTTCCTTCAGATGGCGGGAAGTCACGAACTTGCCCTCGCGGCCGAAGAAAGGGGAGTTGTTGATGCAGAAAAGCATGCTCATCGTCGGCTCGTCGACGGCTATCGGCGGAAGCGGCTCGGGGTGCTCGAAGTCGGCGATGGTGTCCCCGATTTCAAAGCCGTCAATCCCGACGACGGCGCAGATGTCACCGCACTGCACGCTCTCGACCTTGGTCTTGCCGAGTCCCGAGAATATCATCAGATCCTTGATTCTCTGCTTCTGGATTATGTCGTACCTCTTACAGAGGCTTATGTTCATCCCCGCCTTGAGTTCGCCACGGGTCACTCTTCCGATGGCGATTCTGCCCACATAGGGGGAATATTCAAGTGAGGAAATCAGCATCTGCGGCGTGCCCTCTCTCACCTCCGGCGCGGGCACGGCCTCAAGTATGGTGTCGAGCAGCGGGGTGATGTCGGTGGTCGGCTGTTTCCAGTCATAGGACATCCAGCCCTGCTTCGCGCTTCCGTAAACCGTCTTGAAATCAAGCTGGTCGTCCGTTGCGTTCAGCGTGCACATCAAGTCGAAGACCTCCTCCTGCACCTCTTCAGGACGGCAGTTCAGCTTATCGACCTTGTTGATGACCACAACCGGTTTCTTGCCCATCTCTATGGCCTTCTGAAGCACGAAACGGGTCTGCGGCATACAGCCCTCGAAGGCGTCGACAAGCAGCAGCACGCCGTCCGCCATGTTGAGCACGCGCTCCACCTCACCTCCGAAGTCACTATGCCCCGGAGTGTCTATAATATTGATCTTCACCCCTTTATAGACCACGGACACATTCTTCGCGAGAATGGTGATGCCCCTTTCCCTTTCGAGGTCGTTGTTGTCGAGAATCAGTTCTTCGAGGTTTTCCTTCCCCCTGACCAGATTCGCCTGATAAATCATCCTGTCCACAAGCGTCGTCTTGCCGTGGTCGACGTGCGCGATGATTGCGATGTTTCTGATTTCCATACGTTGTCTGCTATATTTTCGGGCTGCAAAGGTATAAAAAAATGTATACAAAGGAAAGACACGAAGTGACTGGGGGTTGAGAAATCAAAAGGGGATGACCCTTTTTAGTCATCCCCCTCTTTTGTGCGCGAGACCAGAGTCGAACTGGCACGCCATTGCTGGCACTACCTTCTGAGAGTAGCGCGTCTACCAATTTCGCCACCCGCGCTCAGAATGGAGTGCAAAGTTACAAAAACTTTTCATATTCCGAGCGGGCGGGGACGAAAATGGCAAATATTTTTCCGGATCCGCTGTCGGAGCCGCATCAGAACTCTATATCGACATCATGACTGTACTCCCAGGCCCCCACCGAGATGACGATTCCGGTGTTCGCATAGTCAATCCTCACGACAATGTCCTTGAGGTCAGGCTCTGTCCAGTCGTAGCCGCTCTGCCGGATGTAGTTCCCGAGCGCGAAGGTCTTCAGCGTCTCCGCATCCGCAGACACGTCGAGCTGCAGTGAAGAGTCGGTCTGACGGGGCAGCGAAATAATACGCGACACCCCGCCGGCACCGTCCGGCCGACCGGTGAGATAGTGGCAGAACTCTCCGTTCCTCGGGCTGCCGAGCGCATCGTAGCCATCGACATTCCCATAAACTCCGAGGGCGAAAGGGAAACTTCCCCCGTCATCGTCATCCGTCACCACCGTAAGCCGGCAATAGTTCTTGCGCAGGTTCACCTGCTCGGTGCAGGTCTCGCAGTCGGTGTCCACAAAAGAGGAGAACATCCACACGGGAGGGCAGTCGTCCCCGAGAGGAATCACCAGCCCTTCATCTACGATGAAACCGGACGCATCTTCAGACCACAGGTTCACCCGCACCCCGGATCTCGGCACCCGGATTTCATGAATGTCCCCCGCCGTCAGGTCAAGCGTGTCCGACAGGGCAAAGCCGTCGTCCGAGGTCACGGAAAGCAGCAGTCTTCCCGTGCGGGCGCTTTCCGGGACGGGACTGAAATCCAAGCTCAGCAGGCAGGGGCAGTCATGCCTGTCCTCTTTAATCGAGCAAGACGCGAGGACGGAGACCGACAGCGACAGAATCAATAGAATCTTCCTCATGGCATTGAAACGGAATGGTGAGACAAATGTCGGGACAGGGGTTGCTATATCGTCACGGAATCGACATTCTCCAGATTCCATGGAGCGACAGAGATGGTGAAGGACGCGCCTCCCATGACTGTTTCAACATCCGGGGTGTCCGTTCCGAGACGGGTGATGGTCAGTTCGCCTATGGTATAGACCGTGTTCGCGCTGACCACAGGGAGGGTTATCGGATAGTAGCACCTGTTGCCTCCCACATTGGCTTCCACCACAAGCCTCGTATGTCTCGGAGACCATGTGCCGTCGGTGTTGTCGGCAACGGTAGGATTCGGATAGCAGTAGAAATAGTGCCCTGCGGACTCGGACGAATTGTAGGCGATGTCGGGAGAGGAAGGCTTCTCGTAATACAGACCCTCCGCCGTAACCTCGTTCTGTTTCTTGTTGAGCCACAGCGACGGGACTCCGGAGCCTGCGAGAGACGCGTTCCCGGCGACATTTATGAGATAGATTCCGGTAATCTCCACAGGAGCCGACTGATATTGCGGAAGAGTCATCCTGTTGGTAATCTTCTGAATCACGACCTTTGCGGCAAAGCGCTGCACCTCAAGCGTCACCGAGACGGATGCGGCATTCACCTGAACCTCCTTCTGCCCGTACATCACGAAAGACTTGGCGGCATTGTCCGCAAGTGCCGTGGTCCTGGCGCGGAGTTCGGTGAGTTTCGTGACATCGCCAGCCGCAGGAGCGTTGACGAGAGCCGCCACAATCTTGTCCCCACGGGTGCAGGAGATGTCAAGCGTCCCGGATGCCGCGCTTTTGTAGGCCTCAAGATTCCCGGCGTCAGTGAACACGAACACCTGCACGGACGCAAGAGTGTTCTCATCGGTTTCGGACACCGTCCCGGAAGCCTTTGTCAGGCCATCGACAGGGATATTCACGTTGAGTTCGGCTGTTTCCGCCGAATTGTCGCGGGCCGTCACAGTTTCCAGATTCCGGATGCAGCCTGCAAGAGCTGCCGTTGCCGCCGCTGCGGCAAGAAAGATTTTCGTTCTCATGGTTCGATAATTTCAAATAGTTGATTTTAAATGAATTATAATTGATTATGATAATCTGTGATGATTTATGACGAGACCCGCAAGTCTTCAAAGCAGGATGGGTCGGGCAGAAATTTCTCAAAGCAGGATGGGTCGGGCAGAAATCTCTCAAAGCAGGATGGGTCGGGCAGAAATTTCTCAAAGCAGGATGGGACTGAGCAGGTCACCTGTGGAGTATCTTCCCCATTTCAGGATCGAGATTGGCCCTGTATCGGAATGCCCGGTCGAGAGCAACCGCAGCCTCAAGTTTCTTCCGCGCCTCGTCTTCCATCCCGAGCCGGGAGAGCACCAGCGCCTTCAGATAGCATACTGCAGCGGAGTTGTCCGGAAGAGAGCCGAGAATGTCCCACGAAGAGTGGTCGTAGCCGGCGGAAGCGTAGGCGAGGGCGGAATTATAGTCCCTGTACGGTCTCAGAATCCGCACGGCTTCAGGATATTCCAGCGCGCAGAGACATTCCACTCCTCGCATATAGACCGTGTCGAGTTCCGAGGTGTGGACGGTGTCCCTGACCATGCCGCGCCTGTGCAAATGAAAGTCGAAACGGACAGTACGCAGGCTCGGATAGAGCTTCTCGCGGATGTAGCGGTACTCGTCCATACCGCGCATCTTCATCTCCCTCGCGTCAGGATCACGCACCGGGAGAATTTGCCGCAGATAGAAATTCTTCGACCTTTCAGAGATCAGGCTGTCCGAGGCTATCATGCGGGAGAGCCGCTCCCAGTCCTCCGGAAGACATGAAGTCTTGAGCAGGGAGTCCGACCCATACTCGAAAAGTTCGGCAATGCACTTGCCCACCGCAGCGGAACGGGCTCTTGAAAGGGCGGTGTTGAGGCTCAGGCTTCCTTCGGGAGAGCAGGTCGCCGTCACGACCAGCGAGTCCAGTTCAAGTTCCTCCCTGTCGAACACGTCCCCGACACAGCGCCGCACTCTCCCCAGTTCCACGGCATTCTGTCCCAGAGTGGTGTCCACCGTGGACTTCCCGGCAGCGAAATCTATGAGCGCCAGCGTATTGTCCCGGACGACGCGTTCTCGTATGACCATCCTGTAGCGCGGTGATTTGTCAGCAAGCGAAGACAGTGAGCTTATGTAGAACTCCAGACTGTCCGGTGAGGGAAAGTCGCAGATGAACTCCCCGAAACGGTAGACACCGCCGTCCATGTTCACCGTCACCTTCTTCAGCCCGGGACGGGAACGGAAAGACTGGACATAGCGATAGACGAAATCGCCGCCGGACGACCGCAGCACGGTGTCGAGACGCATATTCTCCACATCCATCGGAGACTTGACATATTTTCGGAACATCTTTTCCCTGTTCTGCTTCTTTCTGTCATTGATATAATTCCTGAGAGTCTTGGAATAATGAATCATCGCCTCGCGCTGCGTGACTCCGAAAAGATTCTCCGCCTCTGGTTCCGGCACGATTGAGGAATCACGCCGCATCGCGTAAGTCTGCGGATAGTAGCGTGCTATGAACATTTCAAGCTGGCGCATCATAATCAGATCCGTCGTGTCCGTGACTATCGAAGCGAGAAAATCGCGGTAGCGCTGATAGCCCCTCATCTGACGGTCGCGGTATTTCGCACCGGTCACGAAGACAGTCTCAAGCCCGACCGTGTCGGAAGCTATCCTCATCGTAGGAGAAAAACGCAACTGCCAGTCCGAGTCAAGCAGCGCGGAAGGGACAATGATGTCGAAACTGATGCTGACATTCCCGAGCCTTTCGGAGACATGGTTGAAGCGCGCCACCACCTTCGATTCGGAAATGATGTCCGTGGCCACCATCTCTCCGGTCTCGCTGTCCCTTATCGCGTTCATGATTATCGGTCCGTCCCCGCCGTCACCGGATTCTGTCCCATATGAATCCGAGTCACGGGTCTCATCTTCGGCCGTCCCGTCATCCGCAGATTCTTCCGAAGGCGTTTCCGGGATGCAGATGTCCGCCGTGATTCCCTTGTCAAAGATGGCCTTGACCTTGCCGGAGGGGGAGCATGAGACCGCCACGGACAGAAGCAGGGCGGCTGCGAGAGACAGAAGCAGGGCGGCTGCGAGAGGCAGAAGCAGGGCCGGCGCGGAAGGCAGGATATTTTCCTTCAGTGATTTCATCGCATACGGGTTTTCAGAATACATATACCAGTGACAGGAGCAGGTCGTCCGGAAGAATGAACATACGGCTGCCCTCCGCCTCGGTGATTCCGCAGACGGGGCAGGAGAAGCGCCTGTAGGTGGCTCCGCCGCCCCAGAGACCGAGGCCGAGTTCAAGATTGAAGTGCGGGAAAATCATGTAGGAATATCCCGCATACATTCCGAAGCCGTAGCGGTCCCCCTCTTCGGCGCTGTCGGAACGCCAGCCGCCGGAACTGTATTCCTGATAACGGAGCTTGCTTCCAAACCACCATCCGGAGTTTATGTGCCACAGCCAGTAGCGTGCGCCGAACGACCAGGACTGCTGGCGGTTGTAGAACACGCCGCGTTTCTCCGAACTGTAGCTGAAAGGGTTGTAGCGTACGCCGGCTCCCACAGACCAGTTCTTTGCGACTCCGACGGACGCGTCAAGATTGAGCGTCCCGAAGTTCACATACTCCAGCAGGTTGGTGGATATGTTGAATCTCTGAGCCTTGGCCCCGGCTCCGCAAAGCAGCAGCGCCGCCGCGAGAATGACCCGCACAGAGGTATACAAGACGGTTTTCATGGTCACGCCCTCCCCGCTACTGGTCAGAATACCTTGCGAAAGCCTGCTCAATCACAGTCTGCTTTTCCGGGCAGGCCTTGATTATCGCCTCCCTGAGCGAGGTGACGGAAGCCACATCGCTTTTCATCGCTCCGAAAATCACCTCCCGGCCGACGCCCCTCTCATCGAGGTATTTGAGAATCTGTGGTTTGAACCAGAAACTTTCACCGCTGTCCGGGACATACCCGCCGTAGCGGTCCTTGTGCATCATGCTCTCGAGGTAGTAGGCCCACATCTCGCCCACGGCGCAGTAGCCGGACCCGTCTTCCTTCCCGGTCCCGTAGGTCGACCCGCTTGAGACGAAAGAGCGCAGGATATACTCCACATACTTGTTCCAATATCCGTTCCCCACCTTTGCATAGTGGCTCGCATGGGCGAGTTCGTGCACCGTGTCGGACCAGATTCTCCTGTACGAGAACTTCCCGGAAGTGCCGAGAGTGATGTCCGGGGCGAAGAGTTTCACGAGCGGCGAATAGACTCCGAGAAAACCGGCGATGAGGGCATGGCTCACGACCGCACCCTGATGAATCATCGGGGAGCTGCAGCAGTCGAGACCGTTCAGTATCCAGAGCCTCAGGTCGGCCGGCGGGGCGGAGATGTTCATATCCTCCTTGTCGCAGCGGGTGATGTAGTCATAGACGGCATTGTTCACGATACAGCGGCGGAACAGTTTCTCCTCGGAATCCGGAGTTACATTCAGGCTGACACCGGCGGGGTCCGCCTTCCCGAGTGTCGAAACCGACGCGGGCACGAGTATCAGGTTGAGACCTATCGAAAAGTTCTTCTCGTTCTTGAACACCAGACGGTAGCGCAGTTTCGACGAGAACTGGCGGTCCATTTTGTAGTAGCCGTCACGGTCGGTGTAGGCACGCGCGAATTTCACGAAGGCATTGCAGCTGACCATGACTCCGGACACCCCCGTCGGCTTCCCTCCGTTGGCTTCCTCATCCACGACGGTAATCCGCCCGGCCGGACACACCCTGTCCGCCTTTGTCTCCGGAAGGTCCGCAATCATCCCTCCGTTGCCCGTAAGTTCATAGGACTTGCGCTCAACCGCCTCCCAGTCCAGCCCGTCCGACTTTGTGGAAGGGTCGTTGGCGGCGATGTAGCACTCATGCAGCACCTGATGCCTTATGTCCGGGAACTCGAAGTCCTTGGGGACGACAGCATACTGCCAGGTGATTTCCTCTCCTCCGACCGACGGATCCCTGTACCAGTCGCCCTCGCGCAGAATCTCATAGTCGAACGGATGGTCCAGAAGCTCAATCCCGGCGGCCTTGAGACGGTCGAACTCGGTCTGTGAAGCCGGGAGAAAGCGCACATAGAGGTCGGTCGTGCTGACATTGACGCGATCCGCCTTCGTGGGGTACGTCTCACGCAGCGCCCTGGTCATGTTTTCTGTCTTGTACGGATCCTCCAGCTGACGGCCGAGCACTATCTCCCCGTGCGGGACTTCCACACCGTCCGGACCGGCAGGGCTGTTGCCGGAACCGTAATCAATTTTTTCGCAGGACAGTAGTGTCACAGCAGCCCCGAAGCATAAAAGAACACGTTTCATATCGCTTCATTTTTAATTACGGGGCAAAGCTATAACCGATTAGCCGTTGAATGAAACATTCAACGGCTAATCGTACAAATCGCCCTCAGAGACCTCTCCAAGGGCGATTTATTTCTCAAAAACAGGGAAAGTTTGCGCAAACTTTCCGCGGAAAAGGCTTAGAAATAGGCCACTGTTTTCTGCTCTACGGCGGACAAAATGCTGTTCGCAACGCGGCTGACGCCATATCGGAACAAATCCTTGTTCAGCCACTCCCGGCCCAGAGCCGCTGAAACTATGAGGTAGTAACAAATTGCATCTTTTGCGCTGGAAATGCCTCCCGCAGGCTTGAATCCGACCTTCTTTCCGGTCTTTTCATAGAACTTGGAGATACACCGGCACATCACGAGAGCCGCCACCGGAGTCGCGTTCACCTCCACTTTCCCGGTCGATGTCTTTATGAAGTCCGCCCCGGCCTCCATCGCGAGGAAGGAAGCGTTCGCGATGTTCTCCACAGAACCGAGCAGCCCGGTCTCCAGTATGACCTTGAGATGGACACTGCGTCCCTGCTCCGCCGCCACTTCATCGATGCATTTTCTCACAGCACGGATTTCCTCCGAAGCCCTGTCGTAGTCCCCGGCGAGGAAAGCGTTGAGCGCAAGCACTATATCCACTTCATCGGCACCGTTCTCCACTGCCTTGGCGCACTCCAGCAGCTTCACCTCAAGGAAACTCTGGGAAGACGGGAAGCAGGCCGAAACCACGGTGATGTGATAGTCACCTTTCCTGTTGTCGCGCACAGTCGACGCGAAGTTCGGATACACGCAGACTGAAGCCGGATAAGGCCATCCGGGGAACTTGCCCGGAAATTCGTTCACCTTCCCGACAAGGGCGGCAATCGAAGCGTCGGTGTCATCGGTCTTCAGCGAAGTGATGTCAAGCATCGAAAAGCAGTTTTTCAGCACATCTTCGGTCATGAATCCGTCGACATTGGCAGAAATGTTGCCGATGGCCGCATCAATCTCCTCCATTTTCGGAGAATAGCCATACTTTTCCAAATAGTCAATCATATCAGTTTTTATAAAATTATATGTTTCGTTTCATGCGCGGACCTGAACCGTGAAACCTTCCTCGACGAGCGGCCTCACAAAGGAACTTATCTCGTCAAAGGAATATCTGTACAGAGCCTTCTGCGGAGTTTCGCGGTCTATCGAATAGGCCATTATCTCCCTCGGCCTCAACTTCCTGACGATTTCCATCCACCCCGCCAGATTCTCCGGATCGGCCGAATCGAAGCCGTCACAGCGGAGAAACATGGTCTGGAGTATGAAATCGCCCCCGAATGCCATGAGATTCTCCACGATGTCGTTCAGGACATAGTTCACCGCCGGCTTGTTTATCTTCCCGGCGAGGGCGGGCGTTGCGGCATCTATCTTCATCACCGGGTTGTCGACTTTCCGCAGAGCTGCGAATACCCCCTCCTTCCCGCAGGTCGTGGCATTCGAAAACACAGTCACCTTCGCCGACGGGACGAGTTCATCCCGCAGGGAAAGGGCAATGTCCACAATCTCAGGGAAATGCGGATTGAGCGTCGGCTCTCCGTTCCCGGAGAATGTAATCGAATCGAGAGCCGTTCCTTTTCCGGAGATATGCGAAAGCGCCGCCCTCATGGCCTTCGAGAAATCATCCGCCGTAGGGAAGGCACCCCGGGAAAAACTGTCCCGGTTCCATCCGCATTCGCAATAGATGCAGTCGAAATTGCACAGTTTGCCCTCCGGAGGGAGCAGGTTCACCCCGAGAGAAGTCCCGAGCCGGCGGCTGTGTATCGGGCCATATACTATGTCGTCGAAATGCAGCATCATCTCAGTTTCACCGATGTGTCACGGGCGGGAAGTCCTCCCCTTCTCTTTGCATTTCCCTCAAAGGGCCGCCCTTCATGAAGTCTCAGTTCCGGCGCCTGTTCAAGTGCCGGCCCTGATGCCCGTTCAGGCACCTGTTGCGGCTTCAGTCCCGGTGCCAGTTCCGGCTTCAGTTCCGGCTTCAGTCCCGGTGCCAGTTCCGGCTTCAGTTCCGGTCTCTCCGCCCCAACGCTCCCTGCATTGAGATTGTCCTTCACGACGGCGAGACTGTCGCCAACCAGCGCGAGACTGTCCGCAGAAGCAGCAGCGGAATCAATCCTGATTACCATCGCCGGCCCGTCGAAGGTCGTGTCGCTCGTCTGCACGAAATGGAACTCCACGAATCCGAGCGAATCCAGCCCTGCGACAAGGCTGTCAGAAGGATTCGTCCTCGACATGGCCTTCATCAGCGAATCAATGTCAATCCGGACGAGATTCCGGAGCGAATCCAGCCTGCGGCTCTCTTTCAGAGCCTCCTCCCGCGCCTTCTTCTCGGCCTTCAGTTCCGCAAGCCTGCCGCTGAGTATCTCGGAAGTCCTGCGGAGAATCCTCGAATAGCGGGTCGGATCTTTCATATAGACACTGACGCTGTTCAGATAGTCATCGTATGTGTAGCCATATTTGTCAAGCACCGGAGCATAGACCAGCGTGGTGTCGGCCTCACGTTTGAACTGGCGGTTGTCGTCAAGCCATTGGTCAAGGACATACATCTCGGCATATATCTCCGCCATCTCCTCCCTCGGGATGACGCGCTCCTTCTTCCCGCAGGAAGCGAGCGCCGGCACGAGGGCGAGAAATGCGATGAGATATGCCGGAAAATGTCTCATAATCTATCTGAGGACAGCTCCGTTCACGTTCTGGAATGCGGACAGGAGTTTCTGCATTATGCGCTCCACATCCGCGTCCGTGAGGGTTTTCTCGGAATCCTGAAGCACGAAACTCAGCGCATACTGCTTCTTGCCCTGCGGAATCCTGTCACCCTTGTAGACATCGAACAGGGATACGCTCTTCAGTATCTTCTTCCCCGTCTTGAAAGCTGTCAGGCGAAGATCCGCAAAATTCACATCCTCATCCAGCAGCAGAGCGAGGTCGCGGCGCACCTCAGGATATTTCGGAAGTTCCCTGTAGCTTATCCTGTCCCTCTTGACGAGTTCAAAGAGAGCCGGCCAGTTGATTTCCGCAGCGAAGACAGGCTGCTTTATCCCGAAGCGGCGCAGAAGCGGCTGAGCCACGACTCCGAGAACCGCGAGCGGCCGGTGACTGCCCGGAAGCAGATAGGACTGCCCGTCGGAGAAGATGTCCGCAGGAGCCTCCGCAGTCTCCATCTGGTAGAGATCCGCCCCGAAACGCTTCAAAAGCGCCTCCACATATCCCTTCAAGTGAAAAAAACTGCCCTTGCCCGCATCGGTCCTCCACGATTTCTCCGGAGTCCCGGAAATGAACAGAGCATAGCACTGATGCTCGTCGATGTCGTCGAGCGTCGGAGTTTCCGTCACATTCTTCAGCGAATACACGGAACCGTACTCGAATGTGCGGAGACTTGTCGTCTGGCGGTTGATGTTGTAGGCTATCACCTCCAGTCCGTTGAGTATCAAGGTCTGGCGCATGACGTTGAGGTCGGAGCTGAGCGGATTGAGCACCCGCACGCAGCGTTCCTCCGGGAAAGTCGCAAGTTTCGAGTAATATTCCCCTTTCGTCAGGGAATTGTTCATCGTCTCGACAAAACCGTTCGCCGCAAGCCAGTCGGAGATGGTGTTGCGGACAATCTCAGGCTCGGGTTTTTCGCCGGTGTTCACCGACATTCTCATAGCCTTCGGAAGTTCGATGTTGTCATATCCGTAAATCCGGAGAATCTCCTCGACGACATCGCATTCCCTGTAAACATCTATCATATAAGTCGGTACGCCGACGGTCGCCCCGTTCTCCCGCTTTTCGATGAACTCGTAGTTCAGATTCGTCAGTATCTCCTCAATCGTGCCGTGCCCTATCTTCTTGCCGACGAAAGTCTCGATGCGGTCGTAGTCCAGTTCCACCCTCTTGCGTGCGAACTGCGCGGATTCCACCTTCTGGATCTTCCCGTCAAGCTGCGCTCCGGTCAGTTCCTGAAGAAGAAGCACCGCCCGTTTCGCCGCATACTCGAGAACAAGCGGGTCGCAGCCCCTTTCGTAGCGGAAGGACGCGTCTGTCTTGAGTCCGTGCCTCTTCGAGGTCTTGCGTATCGTCACAGGATTGAAATATGCGATTTCAAGGAATATGTCTTCGGTCGTCTCCGAAATCCCGGAGTTCTCGCCGCCGAACACTCCGGCAAGGCACATCGCGCCCTTTGTGTCCGCAATCACGAGGTCTGCAGGGTCAAGTTCGCGTTCCACACCGTCCAAGGTCACAAGTTTCTCTCCACCGGCCGCGTTGCGCACAATCACCTTGTCTCCGGAAATCTTCGCCGCGTCGAAAGTATGGAGCGGCTGCCCGAGTTCCATGAGTATGAAATTGCTGACATCCACGATGTTGTTTATCGGGCGCAGGCCCACTGAAAGCAGCTTTTTCTGAAGCCACTCCGGAGACGGGCCGACTTTCGCCCCGCGCAGTGTCGCGCCGAAATATCTCGGGGCGTCGGTCTTCGCGACCACCTCCACGGGAATCGCGTGACCGTCCCCGGACGGTTCGCTGAACGCCCCCACGTCCGGAATGCAGAGTTCGCAAGGGATGCCGTTGTGTTTCAGATAAGCGTAAAGATCCCGCGCCACACCGATGTGGGACGCTGCATCGACGCGGTTTGCCGTGAGACCGATTTCTATGACCGTGTCAGTGGCAAGATGGAGATAGTCCTTTGCAGGAGTTCCCGGAACTGCGGAGGGGTCGAGAACCATGATTCCGTCATGCGACTCTCCGATTCCGAGTTCATCCTCCGCGCATAGCATTCCGAAGGACTCCACCCCGCGAATCTTCGACTTCTTGATTTTGAAATCCTCCCCGAGGACGGTCCCGATGGTCGCGAGCAGGACTTTCTGCCCGGCCGCCACATTCGGAGCGCCGCACACGACCTGAAGAAGTTCCGGCCCGCCGGCGTTCACCTTAGTCACGTGAAGATGGTCGGAGTCGGGATGCTCTACGCATTCCACCACTTCGGCGACCACCACCCCTGCAAGCCCGCCGGGAATCTCCTCGACGGTCTCGGCGGAATCCACCTCAAGCCCTATGGAAGTAAGCGCCGCAGCGACCTCTTCCGGAGAAAGATCACATTTGAGATAATCCTTAAGCCAATTGTACGAAACAGTCATATCCAGTCAATTTTTCTATTTTCAAAACATTTGGTACGGTACGGACGCGGAACGGCATATCCGGAGGCAGGCTGTCACCTGATTGACGAAATGTCGAACAGCGACTCCGCAAACTCCTTTCTGTCAAACAGTTTGAGGTCGTCCACACCCTCGCCTATCCCGATGTATTTAAGCGGAACCCCGAGCTGGTCAACTATGCCGACAACAACGCCCCCCTTCGCCGAACCGTCCAGCTTGGTGAGCGCAAGCGCCGTCACCTTCGTCGCGCGGGAGAACTCCTTCGCCTGCTGGAAGGCGTTCTGCCCGGTGGACGCGTCCAGAACGAGCAAAACCTCATGAGGAGCGTCCGGAACCACCTTGGAAATCACATTGCGGATTTTCGTCAGCTCGTTCATAAGGTCAATCCTGTTGTGAAGCCGGCCCGCAGTGTCGATTATCACCGCGTCCGCTCCTTTGGCGACGGCGGACTTCACAGAGTCATACGCCACCGAAGCCGGATCCGAACCCATCTCCTGACGGACGATGTCCACACCGGCCCTCTGCGACCATATCACAAGCTGATCCACGGCGGCCGCCCTGAAAGTGTCCGCCGCCCCGAGAACGACCTTTTTCCCCGAAGCCGCAAGCTTCGCGGCAATCTTGCCTATGGTCGTGGTCTTGCCCACTCCGTTCACGCCGACTACGAGAATCACATAAGGCTTCTTCGCCGTGTCAATCATCCGTTCCACATCGGAACGCGCCTCCGCATTTACGCCGTCAACATCCAGAAGAGAGGCGATTTCCTCCCTGAGCATGGCCGTGAGTTCCTCCAGAGAGACATATTTGTCGCGGCTGACCCGCTCCTCAAGATTGTCGATAATCTTCAGAGTGGTGTCAACGCCCATATCGGTCTCCACCAGAGCCTCCTCCATCGCGTCGAGTATGCCGTCATCGACACGCGATTTTCCGACAACAGCCCTCGACAGCTTGTCGAAGAAGCTCCTGTTCGTATTCTTCACTCCCTTGTCAAAAATTCCCATAAAGGTTCTCCCGACCCGATGAGGGTCACATTGTTTTCAAACCTGCAAATATACTCAATTTCCATCGGATTTCCCATCCTTGCGCGACACAAGAAAAAAATCCGGAGCCGACCCCCGAAAGGCCGGCCCCGAACCAACTGCTTTGCGAAAAATCATTCAAGTGGTGCAGATGCAAGGCGCACAAGGCAAGAAAACCGGAGCAACCTTTCGGTTGTGAGGATTTTTTGACCGCAGTGCAACGCAGCAGATGCGCCGCTTGAATGATTTTTCATTATTTTTTGTTGAAGAAATCCTTAACCTCAGCCTCCTCCACGAGAAGTTCGTTGAACACATAGGCTCCGGTCTTCGGAGACTTGTCCATACGGATGCACTTTACCATTTTCTTACCGCCCTTGCCGGCAGCGAAGGTTGCGACCGCTTTCTTTGCCATAGTTTAATCCTCCTTCGTTATTTGATTTCACGGTGAAGCGTAACTTTCTTGAGGAAAGGATTGTACTTCATCCTCTCAAGACGCTGGGTCGTGTTCTTCTTGTTCTTTGTCGTGATGTATCTTGAGATACCCGGTACACCGCTCTCTCTCTGCTCAGTGCACTCAAGGATGACCTGCACCCTGTTACCTTTAGCTTTCTTTGCCATAATTCAAATCAATTAAACAAGGTTAACGAATCCTTTCTTCTGAGCTTCTCTGATTGTTGCGTCGAGACCGTTCTTCTCGATGTGTCTCATACCCTTGCAGGACACCTTGAGGGTGATGAACCTCTGCTCTTCCTCGGACCAGAACTTCTTGGTCTTGAGATTCAGGGCGAACACGCGCTTAGTGCGCAGTTTGGAGTGGGCGACATTGTTGCCGACCATTCTCTTTCTTCCTGTAACTTGACAAACCTTTGCCATTTTATATACTTTTTAATATTATCAAATTTTTGCGGGCTGCAAATATCGTGTAAATATTGCTAAATTGCAAGCGTTTAGACGATTTTGAAGAATCTCCGCCATCTAATGCTGTTCGGGAACTTCCGGTTCCCGTCGATTGAGAGCCAGACTATGGCAGGCTTTCCGACTATATGATCCTCCGGGACGAAACCCCAGTAGCGGGAGTCGAGAGAGTTGTGCCTGTTGTCTCCCATCATGAAGTAATAATCCTGCAGGAAAGTATATTCCGTAACCTTTTCCCCGTTTATCCTTATCGTCCCGTCCGCTCCGACCTGAAGGTCATTCCCTTCATAGGAAGTGATTATCCTTTCGTAGAGAGGCAGGTTTTCCGCATTCAGCGCGACCGTGACTCCCTTCTGCGGAATCCATAACGGGCCGAAATTGTCCCTTGTCCATTCGAAACTCTCCGAGAAAGGGAAGATGGTCCTCCACGAATCCGGATAGTCCGGGGGATATGAGTCAATATTCGGCTCTATGGAAACGACGCTCGAAAATCCTTTCAGTTCCGAGAGCATCTCTTCCGTCAGCGGCATCGCCGGATAGCCGGGAAGAGTCTTATCAAACCAGAGTTCGCCCATGTTCAGCCCGAGCCTTTCGAGACTCTTCGGATTGAGCTTCTGGCCTGCTGTCACGACAGTGTAGCTGTTCTGCATCCCCGGCCGCGTCGTCTCCCTTTCGGAATTGACATAGACCGCACCGTCCCTGATTTCGAGAGTGTCACCGGCCACGGCGACGCATCTCTTGACATAATGGTCCTTCTTGTCGGAAGGCCGTACCTTCACAGGGCCGTAGTTTCTGACGGTGAAGTCCCGCCCGTACATCCTGCAGAGCATGTAGTAGTCATCTGCGGGAGCTTTGACAAGGACCGAATCACCGTTCGGGAAACCGAAAACCACACAGTCGCCTCTCTTCACATGGCCGAATCCCCTGAGCCTCCTGTACCGGCAGCTTATCAGTTCGGAGTAGGACTCCCTGCCGCCTATCGTATTGTGGGTAAAGGGGATGGTAAGCGGAGTCTGCGGCATCCGGGGGCCGTACGCGAGCTTGCTCACGAAAAGGTGGTCACCGGTGTACAGAGTGCTTTCCATTGAGGATGAAGGAATCTTGAACGCCTGAAAAAAGAAAATGTTGATGAAAGTCACGACTATGACGGCGAAGATGACCGCATCAAGCCAGTCGAGAGCCGCATTCCGTTTCTCCCCCTCCTTATACTCTTTTTTCCAGAAAAGCCACTTGACTTTCTTGGTGACGCAGAGGTCGAAGAGAATGGCGAGGCCGAGAATCCACCACCAGTTTCCGAGCCAGATCACCCACAGCAGATAGAGCAAAGCCCAGAATCCGAACTTCACCCAACGGTTGCGGAAGAATTCCTTCAGGCTCATCATCAGACTATTTTACAGAGTCCACGATTGCTTCGAAAGCCTTCGGATTATTCATGGCGAGGTCTGCAAGAACCTTGCGGTTGAGACCGATGTTCTGCTTTGCAATCTTACCCATGAACTGGGAGTAAGTCATGCCGTACTGACGTGCGGCTGCGTTGATTCTCTGAATCCAGAGTGCGCGGAACTCGCGTTTCTTGGCCTTGCGGTCACGGTAGGCGTAGGTCAGACCCTTTTCATAGGTGTTCTTCGCCACCGTCCAGACATTTTTTCTTGACAGGAAGTTACCGCGGGTTCTCTTGAGAATCTTCTTGCGGCGAGCCCTTGAGGCTACTGAATTTACCGATCTTGGCATAATTTAACTGTTTTTATGGAGGCAGTGTCCGATCTTTCAGGAGCTTGTGTACTGCAATCCAAGTTTAACATAAGTAATGATTACAATCCCAACAAAGCCTTGACTCTCTTCTGGTCAGGAGCAGTGACAAGTCCGAAGTGAGTCAAATTTCTCTTCTGCTTTTTGGTCTTCTTGGTGAGGATGTGGCTCTTGAAAGCATGCTTCCTCTTGATTTTTCCCGTTCCGGTAAGTGCAAAGCGCTTTTTTGAACCGGAGTTGGTCTTGATTTTTGGCATAGCTGAATCATTTAACTTGTTAATAATATATAATGTCCGCTGACATTCGATTACTTACTTTTTCTTGGCGACGGGGGCGATCATCATGATCATCCTCTTGCCTTCGAGCTTGGGCATCTGCTCGGCGCGGCCGTACTCCTCAAGTTCCAGCGCGAAACGCAGGAGAAGCTTCTCCCCCTGGTCGGCGTAGATGATTGAGCGTCCCTTGAAGAACACCGAGGACTTGACCTTGGATCCCTCCTTCAGGAATTCCTGCGCGTGCTTGAGCTTGAACTGGAAGTCGTGCTCGTCCGTGTTCGGGCCGAACCTGATTTCCTTTATGACCACCTTCGCCGCATTGGACTTCATCTCCTTGGCCTTTTTCTTCTGCTGGTAGAGATATTTCTGGTAGTCTATAATCTTGCACACCGGAGGATCCGCCTTGGCGCTTATCTCCACCAGGTCAAGTTCGAGCTCATCTGCGAGGCGAAGTGCCTTGGATGTAGGATAAATGCCCGGCTCAGGGATGTTGTCCCCGACGAGCCTCACCTGCGGTACTCTGATCTCGTCATTGATTCTCAAGCTGCCTTCGTCCTTCTTCTGGGTCGGAGCAGGACGGCCCTGCTGCGGTCTTGGACCCATAGGGCGCGGCTTAGGTCTAAATGGTGCTGCGATAAAACTATCCTCCTAAAATAAATTGTTAATATTATATCCATCCGACAGCTCACGCCAACTGAGCCTTCACTTCGCCGGTCACCAGCGCAATGAAGTCTTCAACTGACATTGAACCTTCGTCTTTCCCTCCCTGACGGCGCACTGAAACAAGCCCATCGGCCTCTTCCTTCTCACCTACGATGACAAGAAAAGGAATCCTCTTGAGTTCTGACTCACGGATTCTCTTGCCGAGCGTTTCATTACGGTCGTCTATTGAAGCGCGAATATCGGAATTATTCATCAAACTGCAAACTTTTTTCGCATATTCAGAATATTTTTCGCTTACAGGAACGATATTCACCTGGTCCGGAGTCAGCCACAGAGGCAGTTTTCCTGCCGTGTGCTCAAGAAGCACTGCCACAAAGCGTTCGAGAGATCCGAACGGTGCGCGGTGAATCATCACCGGCCGGTGCTTCTGCCCGTCCGCGCCGACATATTCGAGTCCGAAACGCTCCGGAAGATTGTAATCTACCTGAATCGTTCCGAGCTGCCACTTCCTGCCTATTGCATCCTTGACCATGAAGTCGAGCTTCGGCCCGTAGAAAGCGGCCTCCCCGAGTTCCACGACCGTAGGCAGCCCCTTCTCGCGGGACGCCTCGATGATTGCGGCCTCGGCCTTCTCCCAGTTCTCGTCCGTCCCGATGTACTTTGAAGGGTTCTTCGGGTCACGGAGCGAAATCTGCGCAGTATATTCCTTGAAATTCAGAGTCTTGAACACATAGAGTATGATGTCGATGACCTTCTCGAACTCTTCCTTGAGCTGATCCGGACGCACGAAAAGGTGCGCGTCGTCCTGCGTGAAGCAGCGCACACGGGTGAGTCCGTGAAGCTCGCCGCTCTGCTCATAGCGGTAGACCGTGCCGAACTCGGCGAAGCGCAGAGGCAGGTCCTTGTAGGAGCGTGGCTTGCTGCGGTAAATCTCGCAGTGGTGTGGGCAGTTCATCGGCTTGAGCAGGTACTCCTCGCCCTCCTGCGGAGTATGAATCGGCTGGAACGAATCCTTGCCGTATTTCGCATAATGCCCGGAGGTCACATAGAGCTCCTTGTTGCCGATGTGCGGGGTTATGACCGGCAGGTAACCGTATGACTTCTGAATCTTCTTCAGGAACTCCTCAAGGCGTGAGCGGAGGTCGGCGCCCTTCGGCAGCCACAGGGGCAGCCCCATTCCGACTTTCGGAGAGAATGTGAAAAGTTCCATTTCCCTGCCTATCTTCCTGTGGTCGCGCTTCTTGGCCTCCTCCATGAGGACGAGATATTCGTCAAGCATCGATTTCTTCGGGAAGGAGATTCCGTAGATGCGGGTGAGCTGCTGACGTTCCTGGTCTCCGCGCCAGTACGCTCCGGCAATCGCGGTGAGTTTCACCGCCTTGATGACCGAGGTGTCGCGAAGATGAGGACCGCGGCAGAGGTCGGTGAAACTTCCGTTTGTGTAGAAAGATATGTGCCCGTCCTCAAGTTCATTGATGAGTTCGACCTTGTATTCGTCGCCCTTCTCAGTGAATGTCTTGAGCGCGTCGGCCTTGGAGACTTCCTTTCTCACGAACGGCTCCTTCGTGCGGGCGAACTCCATCATCTTGTCCTCGATTGCCTTGAGTTCGGCTTCCGTAATCTGCCTCCCCTGAAGATCCACATCGTAGTAGAATCCGTTTTCGATTGCCGGGCCTATGCCGAACTTCACTCCGGGATAAAGAGCCTCGAGAGCCTGGGCCATGAGGTGGGAGGTCGAGTGCCAGAAAACGTGCTTCGCCTCGTCGTCCCCCCATTTGTGGAAAGTGACCGCGCAGTCGCCCTCTATCGGGCGGTCGAGGTCATATAAACTGCCTTTCCCCGCCGTGCCGTCGTCAGCGGTCCTGACCGTCATGGCCAGAACTTCCGATGCGAGTCTCGGGCTGATGCCTTCGGCAATCTGATAACCGGTAACGCCTTTCTCAAAGGACTTCACGCTGCCGTCGGGAAATGTAATGTCAATCATATGTCTTATTGTTTTCGAACCCGTCCGCTTCAATACAAAAGAACCGGGACGGACTCAGGTTTAACTTCGCCGCCTACAAACGCGGCACTTGGTTCGAATAAGACCACAAAGGATCCGAACAAGACCGCAAAGGTAGAAAATTTTTCAGAATTTTTCCCGGATATTGTAGCTGTTGCGTTCGCTGCTGCTGCGGGAAATCATCTCGCAGATGAAGCCCGCGAGGAACATCTGGATGCCGACCACGAGCGCGACGAGCGCGAGGTGGAACAGCGGCTGATCCGTGACCGGGCGGAAAACCTCGTGGTGAGCCTGCTGAACCAGTTTTTCGATGATGACCCAGAGGGCGATGACTCCGCCGGCAAAGAAGGTGGCGAGTCCGGTGAAACCGAAAAAGTGCATCGGCTTCTTCCCGAAAGTGCTGAGGAACCAGAGCGAAAGCAGATCCAGAAAACCGTTCACGAAGCGGTTCAGACCGAACTTGCTTTTGCCGTATTTCCGTTTCTGATGGTGCACGGGCTTTTCAGTGATGCGGGTGTAGCCGGCGTTCTTCGCGAGGTAGGGGATGTAGCGGTGCATTTCGCCATAGACCTCGATATTCTTCACGACCTCGTTCCTGTAGGCCTTCAGTCCGCAGTTCATGTCGTGAAGCCGTATCCCGGTGATTCTCCGCGCAGTGGCGTTGTAGAGTCTGGAAGGCAGATTCTTGGTCAGGCGGTTGTCCTGCCGATGCTGCTTCCATCCTGACACGATGTCCCATCCCTCTTCGGCAATCATCCTGTACATTTCGGGGATTTCCTCCGGCGAGTCCTGCATGTCCGCGTCCATGGTGACGACCACGTTCCCCGTGGCGGCCTTGAATCCGCAGTAGAGGGCCGCCGACTTGCCGTAGTTGCGCCGGAAAGATATCCCGCGGATGTTCCCGTCCTCCTCCGCGAGCCTCTGGATTGTCGCCCACGACCCGTCGGTGCTGCCGTCATCAACCATAATGATTTCATATTTCCAAGACTCCTTCTCCAGAACGGAATGTATCCATCCGATGAGTTCGGGGAGCGATTCCTCCTCGTTGTAGAGAGATATCACTATGGACAGGTCCTTTGAATTTTCCATCGTGTTCAGATATTTGTTCCGTCGTCATGGAATCCGGCGAACGGGTCGGGTTTGGGGATGCCGCGCGAGAGAATGGACGAGACCACGGTTCCGTAGAGGAAGCAGTACGCCAGATTCGAGAAGAATGTCAGTTCCGGCATATTCTCCCTCATCCCGTCGATTGCGGCGAGGGAATTGGAGTCGAGGAACTTGGAATATTCCCCCATTATCAGGTCAAAGGCCGCGTCGATTTCATCGGGATTGACATAGAGCATGTTCGCGAGATTCGCCGCCGAGAATATGAGCGCGGAGAAAAGGGCGGCGAAGATTCCGAGCCGGAGAGTATGTTTCCGCTCCACGCCGTCATAGGATTCCGCCGCATTCAGCATCACCGCGCGGAGAATCAGTATGCATCCGACAAACTTCGCAATCCACAGCACCATCGTCAGGGCGGTGACCGCGACTGCGGACGGAATAAGCTGCGGAAGATATTGCACGGCAAACATATAGGCGGTGGAAACGCCACCGAGTGCAAGACCGGTCAGAGCCGCGCGGTTGAGAATCGCTCCGGCAGTTATGCTTTCGTTTGAGATGGACTCCATAATCTGTTTTACCGCCCGTCTTTGTTTCCCGCCACGCCCTGTTTTCACCGTCCCTTTCCCCGGGATTCCCTGCGGGATTCTTTACGGGCGCACAAACTTACACAAAATTTACGAAAGTTCATTCCCGCCGCGTCATTTTAGTCCCCTTCCCCGCATCATATGCCTTTACCAGTTGTCGCTGCGGAAAGGCGCGGCGGGAAGACCGAGCGAGCCGGTCAGATTGCCGATCTGGAAATCCCTGAAACAGTAGCGCACGGCGACGGGAGCCGGAACTTCGCTGCTGCTCACGATGACGGAGGAACCCTTCACTTCAGCCTTTGCGGGATGGAAGACCCTGTCCTCCCCGGCGACTTCAAAGCCGCGGACGTCGTGCCACGGGCTGAGTCCGTCGTGAGCCGTGTTCCTGAAATTGACCGTAATCCTGTCACCGTCAATCTGCATGTCACTGTAAACCGGACCTTCGCACTGAAGTTCAGTCATTCCGTAGGTCCTGTTCAGGGCGAGCAGCGCGAGACGCTCTCCGACCTGTCTTTTCTGACAAGGATGAATCTGGTCCTTCTCGTACTCATAGGCGAGGTCGTTGGTGGTAGCTATCCCGCTGTTCGGAATGATTTCCGCGGCCTTGCGCTGCGCCTCCCTTATACGCGCCCCGGAAGTGCCGTCGCCTCCGTAAGCCCATGGAGCGAGTTCCACCTCATAGAACGGAAGCTCCCCGTCGCTCCACAGGTCGCGCCATACGCCGACCATCGTCGAGAGACGCTCCGCATAATATCCTGACAGACCGGCGTTTGTCTCTCCCTGATACCAGATGAACCCGCGCACGGTGTAATTGTGCACCGGGTACAGCATCGCATTGTACATCACATAGGTCGAAGTGTGGTGCCACCATCCTCCCTTTGTCATCTCCGGGTCCTGCGAACCGGACGGGATGGTGTTCGGGGGATAGCTGCGGACAATCTCCTCCGGAAGCCAGCTTTCCACCGCCGAACCGCCCCAGTTGCAGGCGATGATTCCAACCGGGACATCGAGGGCGGAGTTCAGGGCCGTGGCGAAATACCAGCCCACTGCCGTGAATCTGCGTGCCGTCACCGGATTCGTCTCCTCCCATTTCCCCTGCACATAGTCTTCCACTTTCAGAGAACCGGTCTTGGGGATCTTCACTTCGCGGACCTTGTTCCTCCAAGTCCCCGCAGTAAGCAGAGCCTCGACCGCGCCCTCCACCGGGCAGCCGCGGAAACCGGTGAGCGGCATCTCCATATTGGACTGCCCTCCGGCCAGCCACACCTCGCCGATGAGCACGTCACGGAGCGTCACGACGCCGTCCCTGTCGGAGATTTCGACTGTCTGAGGTTCATAGCTTCCACCCGGCGTTCTGACGGAGATTTTCCACCTGCCGTCCTCCCCGGCCACTGCGGTCGCCTTCTCCCTGCTCCATGAGGTTTTCACAACGACTTTGGACGACGGAGCGGCCTCGCCCCAGAGATTCACGTCGCTGTTCTGCTGAAGAACGCAGTGGTCGCCGAGCTGTTCGGGAAGACGGATTTTCGCCGCTGTTTCAAGAGAGGGGAAAAGCAGTGCGGCGGCCGCCATAATCCCGGTGAAATGTTTCAGTGTCATAATCAGTAAGTTATTTTTTAACGATTACTAAGTATTTTGAAAACGCTGCATGATTTCAAGGCACATTCGGCTGTTGTGGTACGGGCACTTCCAGAACCCGGCCATGTCGTCATCGAGGTTGACCGTCCCGTCCGCCCTGAGACTCCAGTGCCACTCCCCTCCCCGCCGATCGACTATGTGCCTCCGGATGAAGTCCCACACATCGGCCGCGCGGATGAACCAGCGCTCATCCCCCGTGCGCTGCCAGGCATTCACGCAGCCCACGACGGTCTCCGCCTGAACCCACCAGTGCCTGTCCGCATCGATGGCGGCGGTGTCGCCGTGCATTTCATACATCATCCCGGCCCCGGGGACATAACCCTCAAGCGCAGCCCCGGCAATCCCGAGCACATCAGGCCGAATCTCATCGGCGTCGGCCCCGATTGCTGACGCGGCCTCGTCAAGCAGCCACGACGCTTCGATGTCATGTCCGAACGACACGATTTCCCTCCGGTTTGTCCAATGTTCGTCGAAAAACAGCCGCAGATGCCCCGTTTCCCGGTCAAGAATCCTGTCCCTGAATATATGCAGCAGATTCCCGATTCTTTCCTTCAGACGGCTGTCCGGCCAGACCCGGTACAGCGCGGTGTACGGCTCGATTATGTGAAGATGAGTGTTCATCGTCTTGCACTCGTTCGCATCCTTCTCGCTCAGCCGCATATCCGCAAGCGGAGACCAGTCGCGGGCGAAAGCCTCGAAATATCCGTTTTCCGCAGTGTCAAAACTATGATTCTCAATGTCTTCAAAAAGTCTTACCGCATATTCGAGAGCTTCCGCATCCCCCGTCGCAAGAGCATATTCACTCAGCCCGTAAATGGCGAAGCCGAGGGCATATATCTGCTTTTTCCCGTCAAGCGGATTTCCGCAGGGGTCGAGACTCCAGTACACTCCGCCGTATTCACTGTCATAGAAACGGTCTATGATTTCGCGCTTCGCCCGCGTCGCGACGTCGAGATATTCCTTTTTTCCGAGCACACGGTACGAAGCCGAAAACGCCCATAGAATCCTCGCGTTCAGCACCGCCCCTTTCGCGGCGCCGGGGTCAATCCGTCCGTCTCCCGAAATGCGTCCTCTGAAACCTCCGGCCGGATCCAGAAATCTGTCGTGCCAGAAAGGGAGTATGTTGTTTTCCAGATTTTCACGAAGCTCTTCGCGAAGTTTCACCGATTCCTTTGATATGTCCATAGTTTTTAAAAACCGAATGCTGCAAATTTAGGGAAATACTGATAGTTTTACGGCCGTTATTGTGCAAAGCGCATAAAATCTGTTGAAAAAGTACAAGAAAAAAAATAACTTTGCGTGAAGCCGGCGCGAATCACGATGGTTTGGACCACGGCGGCTGCGGACAACCACATTCCAAAAAACCGATGAGCGAAGTAATCACTGAAATAACACCGTTGTCGAACCTCGACTGTTTCTACATCGTGGAACGGCACAAGACCGAATTCACATATCCGCTGCACAAGCACCGCGATTTTGAACTCAATTTCATCGAACACGGAGCCGGAGTGAGCCGCATCGTGGGGGACAGCGTGGAGACAATCGGAGACTATGAACTCACGCTCATCGGTGCGCCCGACCTTGAGCACGCGTGGGAGACCGGAAACTGCAAAAGTCAGGACATACGGGAGATAACAATACAGTTCGCGCCGGAATTTCTAGGAGACGACATCCTCGGGAAGAACCAGTTCGATTCGATACGCAAGATGCTCAAGGCCGCGGATCACGGAATCACGTTTTCTATCGACGCGATAATGCACATCTACCATCACATCGACCGACTCGCGTCCGAAAGGGATCATTTCGACCAGTTCCTCAAGCTCCTCTTCATCCTCAACGAACTTTCTAAACACAGCTACAGGACGCTCGCGAGCAGTTCGTTCGCCCATTCGGCAAGAAATTCCGAGAGCCGCAGGGTGATGAAGGTGAAGCAATATGTGAACGACCACTATTCCGAAATCATACGTCTCGAAGACATCGGAGGGCTCGTCGGGATGACCCCGTCCGCATTCAGCCGTTTTTTCAAGCTCCGGACGGGAAAGACGCTCTCCGACTACATACTCGACATCCGACTCGGGTATGCCGCGAGGGCGCTGGTGGACACGACCAAGAACATCTCGGAAATCTGCTACGAGAGCGGATTCAACAACCTTTCGAATTTCAACCGCATTTTCAAGGCCAAGAGGGGCTACACGCCGAGGGACTTCCGCGCCCTCTACAAGAAGAACAAGGTGGTCGTCTGAAATGTCAGTCGCCTGAAATGAAATGGCAGTCGCCTGAAATGACACGATACGGGCTGACGCGGACGACTCCGGAACAACTCCGAAACGGCTCCGGGACGACCCTGAAAACAACTCCGAAACAACTCCGGAACGATTCCGAAACAAATCCGGAACAACTCCGGAACGACCCTGAAAACAACTCCGGAACGATTCCGAAACAACTCCGGAACAACCCCGAAAACAACTCCGGAACGACTCTGAAACGATTCTGAAACAACTCCGGAACGATTCCGAAAACAACTCCGGAACAATATTGAAGTAACACTGAAACGATATGAATCACAAGACATTGACATCCGCAGCGCTCGCGCTCATTCTCGCCGGCTGCGCATCACAGGAAAAAGAAGCCTTCTGGACCGTCAGGGACGGACATTTCTGCAAAGGGGACTCCGCTCCGGTGTACTATATCGGGACGAACATGTGGTACGGCCCGCTGCTCGCATCCGGAACGGCCGTCGCCGACCTGCCGAGACTCACCCGTGAACTCGACTCCCTGAAATCCATCGGAATCACCAATCTGAGGGTTCTCGTGGGGGCTGACGGGGAATGCGGAGTGAAGTCAAAAGTGGAGCCGACGCTCCAGATCAAGCCCGGAGTCTATGACGAGGAGGTCTTCGCCGGGCTTGACCGCTTTCTGGCGGAACTCGGCCGCAGGGACATGAGTGCGGTCCTTTTCATCAACAATGCCTGGGAATGGTCCGGAGGATTCGGACAGTACCTCGAATGGGCGGGCGAGGGGAAGGCGCTCAGCACCGTCGACGCCCTCTGGAGCGACTACTGCGAACATACGTCGAAATTCATCACCTGCGACGCGGCAAAGGAAATGTTCGCACGCCATCTCACGAATGTGGTCTCACGCGTCAACACCGTCACAGGAAAAAACTACAGGGACGATCCGGCGATATTCTCCTGGCAGATCTGCAACGAACCCCGGTTTTTCCTCAGTGGAGACCCGGCTCTCAAGCAGGCTTTCGCCGACTGGCTCTGCGAATCGGCCGCGCTCATAAAGTCCATTGACCCGAACCATATGGTCTCGACCGGAAGCGAGGGAAGCTTCGGCTGCGAGGGGGATATGGAACTGTTCACGAAAATCCACGCCTGCCCCGACATCGACTATCTCACCATCCACATCTGGCCGCTGAACTGGAGCTGGGTTCACCGTGACAGTCTCGCGGAAGACCTTCCTGAGGCAATCCGGAAGACAGACGAATATATCGCCGCCCACATAGAAGCCGCGAAACTTCTCGGCAAGCCGCTGGTTCTCGAAGAGTTCGGTTTCCCGCGTGACGGATTCCGGTTCGACAAATCGTCTCCGACCACCCTCCGCGACAAGTTCTACGGCAATGTGTTCGACGCTCTCGCCGCCTCGAAGGAGCGCGGAGATGTCTTCGCCGGCGTGAATTTCTGGACCTGGGGAGGCGAAGCCCGGCAGAGGGACGTTTACTGGCAGAGGGGCGACGACTACTGCGGAGACCCGGCTCAGGAGCAGCAGGGGCTGAACTCCGTGTACCTCGGCGACAGCAGCACAATAAGTCTCCTCAGAGATACCTGCCGCAGGCTCAAATGACAGAGGCAGCTTTTACGCAGCACCACTGAAACGACAGCTGGAGTTTTCACCCGCCTCAATTGAGTAATCCTTAACGCTTACGGAACGGTGCAAGTGAATCTCCCCAAGTCCCCCCCAAAGTAATCCTTTAAAAAAATAAAACGGAAACAAATATGGCAAAAGCTAAACTCTCTGAAAAAATAGGATATGCGCTCGGCGACGCCGCTGCCGGCGGAATCACGTGGAAGATAATGTCAATCGCCTTCCCGCTCTTCTTCACGAACATCTTCGGACTGACCTTCGCCGACGCGGCCACTCTGATGCTCGTCGCAAGGCTCTTCGACGTGGTGACCGACCCGATTATGGGCAGCATCGCGGACCGCACCCAGTCCCGCTGGGGCACCTACCGTCCTTGGATCATCTTCGGGGCCATTCCTTTCGGGCTGATTTTCGCGCTCCTGCTCTACACCCCGGACTTCGGGCCGGCCGGAAAAAGAGTCTGGGCCTACACACTCTACCTCCTTATGATGGCGGTCTATACCCTGGTCAACGTGCCCTACGGTTCGCTGCTCGGAGTAATGACCGACGATGACAACGAGAAAAACCAGTTCTCGTCCTGGAGGATGGTGGGAGCGTATGCGATGGGCTTCATCACACTCCTGTCATTCCCGTATCTCCAGAAGCTCGTCGGAGGGGAGCCCGAACACCAGTACGCCGTCCTCGCCGCGATTTTCGGAGCCATAGCCGCAGCAATGACCCTCGCCTGCGGCCTGCTCACCAAGGAAAGGCTTAAACCAGTCAGGGCGGAAAAGTTCTCGTTCAGGCAGTTCGGAGACCTCTTCAGGAACAAGCCGTGGGTCTGCCTCACCCTGATGGGAATCTGCACCAATTTCTTCAACGGATTCCGCTATGCCGTGGCCGGCTATATGTTCACCTACTGCCTCGGAGGCGACATAACCATCGGAAGGCTCATCGTAAACTACACCGTGTTCATGACCTTCGGCGAACTCACCTGCATGCTTTTCGGCGCGCTGTCCCCGTGGTTCACGAAAAAGGCGGGAAGCAAGAAAAAGGCGTTCGTCCTGTCTGCGGTGATATGCCTTGTCTCGTCTGCGGCGTTCTTCTTCGTTCCGATGAGTCCGTCGTCAATCTACATAATGATTGCCCTCGTCATCATAACGTCTATGGGAATCGGTCTGTACTCCCCTCTTCTCTGGTCCATGTATTCAGATGTCGCCGACTATGCGACACAGAAGAACGGCACATCATCGACCGGACTCATATTCTCTTCCGGGACTATGGCGCAGAAACTCGGAACGGCCGTTTCCGGTTCGCTCGTTGCCCTGTTCCTCGGACTTGCCGGCGCAAGAACCATAGTGGACGAGGCCGGGAACTCGGCAGTCGACCCGTTTTCCATCACGGAGCCGGTGCTCACGATGATCTGGGCGCTGTTCTCCGTCATCCCGGCTGCCATCGCCGCAATAATGCTGCTGCTAACCTATCTCTATCCGATCAAGAAATAGGGAGACAAGCGGAAATCAGAACGGACGGACGAGAATCTGGGCACAACCTACGAACGGAGTGACCTCAATGGAGTTGCGCTCCTGCGGAGACTTTCCCGCCGGTCTTTCTACGGCCTTGAACGCAGGGTCTCCGTTGCCCCAGCCGAGCAGCTCCGCGCCTTCAAGGCATACGGAAAGCTTTTCGGCCGTGGTGCGGATGTCAAGGACGATGACATCGCAGCCCGCAGAGGAACCGGCAGAAGAGCCTGAAGGGTAATCCGCAGGGAGAGCCTCCGGGAGAGCCTCCGGAAGAGCCTCCGGGAGAGCCTTCGGAAGAGCCTTCGGAAGAGCCTTCGGGAGTCCCATTCTGAATGTGGAAGCTTTTCCGCCGGATTCCGGGGAGGAGACTGTCAGCAGGATGTCTCCGCCGCCTGATGTTCCTGATGAACTCCGCACCGGCGTCCCGTCTCCTGCGGTCAGCAGCCGTCCCTGTCCGCCGCAGTACGCCGTGACTTCAAGCTCAGGCAGAGCGGCGGGGAAACGGTCTTCGGCGCAGCGGCGGCCGTTCCTGTATCCGACAGCCCGGTAAGTGACCGGAGCGCTGCCGGAAACTTTTCCCCCATTGCCGCCGGCGACTACGCGACCGTCAGTTCCCCCATTGCCGCCGGCGGCTACGCGACCGTCAGAAGCCTCCCCGCAGCCGCCGACTTCCCACACGAGATGCCCGTCCTGCGGCATATCCTTGACACCCAGACTCTTCCCGCCGGCGTAGAGTCTCACCTTGTCGCAGTTGGAATAGACCCAGACCTCGCCCCGGCACGGGCCGCAGATGTGCACAAGCGGTTCGTCCCGCCATGCCGCCCGGAGATAGAACGCCTCGTCCTTCGGGAATCCGCAATAGTCGAAAATCCCGAACTGCGAGCCTGTGGCAGGCCATTTCATCGGGTTAGGCTCGCCCCGGTAGTCAAATCCCGTCCAGTAGAACAGCCCCAGCCCCCAGCTGCGGTTCTTGTAGAACTTCCATCCGTGCTCTATGACATTCACCCTTCCGGCCGTATCCGCCCTGTTGAGCGGAGCCATCCAACCCTTCTCCGCCGAAGTCAGGTATTTCCCCCGGGTCCCGCAGCCGGAGGTCTCCTCCGTTCCGACTGCGCATTTGCCCGGGAAAAGCCCGTGATAGTCCTCTATCGGGTTCTGTACTATGTAGTTGTATCCGAACACATCCACTCCTTTGACCAGTTCCGGCCCTCCGGAATTACCGTAGGTCGTCGGACGCGTGGAATCCAATGTATGGACATACTCGCTCATCCTCAACGCAATCTCCAGCCCTGCAGACCCGTGTTCCAGCGACCACTCCTCATTCCCGATGCTCCAGAGAATCACCGAAGGATGGTTGCGGTCGCGGTCAATCATATTCCGGAGTTGTCCGAGTTGCTCCGGGTTGATTCCAATCTGGCGGTTCTCGTCGATGACCAGAATACCGAGTTCGTCACAGATGTCGAGCATGGCGGGGGAGGCGCAATTGTGGGAGCAGCGTACAGCATTGAATCCGAACTCCCTGAGCCGCTCCAGACGGTACCTCCACAGTCCGTCCGGCACTCCTACACCGGCTCCGGCGTGGTCGAGATGCATATTCGCGCCCTTGAGTTTCACAGGAACCCCGCTCACGAGCAGACCCTTTCCGGGATTGAATTCAAGCGTGCGCACCCCGAAGCGGCAGACATATTCGTCCGAAAGCCCCCCGCGGTGGAAAAGCCTCAGACGCAGACGGTAGAGATACGGGCTGTCCGGAGTCCACGGACGGTCGGCCATTTCAACCTCATTTCCGTCCGCGTCCTCGATGATTATTTCGCAGGTCACATCCTTCGGAGAGACCGACGCATCCGCATAGACGCAGTCGAATTCCACGCAGCTGTCATCGACGTGGACATTTTTAGTCCCGTCGGCGACCGTCCACAGCCCGCCGTCCTCCTTTTTCATTGAAATGCACACGGAATATGGTTTCACGGCGACCTTCCCGGCCTTGTGAAGCCGCACGTGGCGGTATATCCCCGCCCCCTCATAATACCATCCCTCTTCAAGCGAAGCGTCACAGCGGACGGCAATCACATTGTCCCCGCCGTAGTTCAGATATGGCGTGAGCGCATAGACCCGTGACACATAGCCGCCCGGTTCGCTCCCGAGGTAGAATCCGTTGCAGAAGACCTCGCTGTCGCGGTATATTCCCTCAAATTCGACGGTAATCTGTCTCCCCCTGTCCGATTCGGGGATGAAGATATGTTTACGGTACCACCCGACGGAGTTCTCCGGGTAACGCCAGCCGATGCATTTGTAGCCGTGGGAATGGCTCGCCTCGGAACTGAAAGGCAGATCCACGGCCCAGTCGTGCGGAAGGTTCACCCTCTGCCAGGAGGAGTCGTCGAAGCCGGGCATTATCGGCGAGCGGCTGTGGTCGGCCGACCGGGCCTTGCAGAGGTAGGTGAAATACTCGGTCCCGTGGGTGAAATCCTTCATCGGTGAGGCTGCGTCGCCGGTCGCGAACGTCCAGTCCTCATCGAGAGAAAGCGTCAGCGGGGAAGAGTCCCGCAGGCCATATTCCGGAGAATCAAGATTATGGGCGGAAAGGTTTTGCAGCTGTCCGCAGATGTCAGCGGCGGGAAGGTTTTGCGGCTGTCCGCAGATGTCGGCGGCGGGAAGGTTTTGCGGCTGTCCGCAGATGTCAGCGGCGGGAAGGGCCGCAAGAAAGGCGGCGGAAACCAGCGTCAGCGTCCTCTTCATATTCTGAAATCAATTATGCGGTTATCAATTGCACGGGAAAAAATTATGCGGAAAACGGACATGTCATCCGCTTTCCGCAAAGTTGGGAAAATCCGTCCAAACCTGCAAATCATGTCGGGAAGAAGATTGTGCGTCGTCTGATGGCCTTGATGGGACTGAGGGCTGTGTATCCGCTCAAGA